>JAYUQJ010000001.1:0-6225 GCA_043756825.1 Betaproteobacteria bacterium
AAGAACCAGCAGGTGCTGCGCGTCGTGCCGCTGGAGCACGAGGCCGTGAACGAGTGCTGGATTGCCGACCGCGACCGCTTCTCGTACGAGGCTCTCAACAGTCCGGACCGGCTGACCACGCCGATGATCAAGCAGGGCGGGGCGTGGAAGGCGGTCGACTGGCCCACCGCGCTCGACTACGTGGCGCGCGGCCTGACCCGAATCAAGGTCGACCACGGCGCGCAGGCCATCGGCGCGCTGGCCACGGGGCACAGCACGGTCGAGGAACTGCACCTGCTTGCCAAGCTCGTGCGCGGCCTGGGCAGCGAGAACATCGATCACCGCACCCGCCACGCTGATTTCAGCAATGTCGCCGCGCCAGGCCGGGCCCGCTGGCTGGGCTTGCCAATCGCAGCGCTTTCCAGCCTGGACCGGGCCTTCGTGGTCGGCTCCTTCCTGCGCAAGGACCATCCGCTGTTTGCGCAGCGTCTGCGTCAGGCCGTGCGCAAGGGCGGGGCGGTGATGAGCCTGCACGCCTTGCAAGATGATTGGGCCTTGCCCCTTGCCGCCAGCCTGACCGCAGCGCCGGACGGCTGGGCCCAGGCCCTGGCCGATGTGGCCGCCTGCATCGCCAGCGCCAAGGGCATCGAGGCACCGGCTCCGTCGGCCGGACTTGCCGGTGCCGACGCCATAGCGCAGGCCTTGCTGTCGGGCGAGCGCAAGGCGGTGCTGCTGGGCAATCTGGCTGCGCAGCATCCCCAGGCCGGCCAGCTGCTGGCGCTGTGTCAATGGATTGGCGCCCAGACCGGAGCCAGCGTGGGCTACCTGAGCGCCGACGCCAACACGGTAGGTGCGCAGTTGGTCGGTGCGCTGCCAGGCGCCAGCGGCTTGAACGCCGGCCAGATGCTGAGCCAGCCGATGAAGGCCATGCTGCTGCTGGACGTCGAGCCGGTGCTGGACGCGGCCGATGCTGCCGCCGCGCGGGCAGCGTTGGCAGGGTCGGGGCTGGTGGTGGCGCTGACCAGCTTCAAGGACGCAGCGGTCGACCACGCCGACGTGCTGTTGCCGATCGCGCCCTTCACCGAGACATCGGGCAGCTTTGTCAACGCCGAAGGGCGGCTGCAGAGTTTCAATGGCGTGGTCAAGCCGGCGGGCGACAGCCGGCCGGCCTGGAAGGTGCTGCGGGTGTTGGGCAACTTGCTCGGCCTGCCGGGTTTCGACCAGGAAAGCGCCGAGGCGGTGCTGGCCGAGGCCCTGGGCAAGCCGCCCGGCCTGGCCTTGCGCCTGGATAACGGCAGCGGCGCATCGTTGCAGCCGCAGGCCCCGGCCGGCGGGCTGCAACGCGTGGCCGATATACCCATCTACGCCACCGATGCGCTGGTGCGGCGCGCCAGCGCCCTGCAGCGCACCGCCGATGCCAGGGCTCCGCTGGCGAGCCTGCCCAGTGCAGTTTGGCGCGCCATGGGACTGCAGGCCGGTGACCGGGTGCGGGTGCGCCAGGGCAGTGCCGAGGCCGTACTGGGTGCCCGCGAGGACGCCACGCTGGCAGACCACGCGGTACGGGTGCCGGCGGGACATGCCGACACCGCCGCGCTGGGCACGATGTTCGGTGCGGTGTCGGTGGAAAAGGCCTGACCATGATCGACCAATTCAATCAGTTCGGTGGGTCAGTGTTTGGCGGCCTGCTCTGGCCGGTGATCTGGAACCTGATCAAGATCATTGCCGTGGTGGCACCGCTGATGGTCTGCGTGGCCTACCTCACGCTGTGGGAGCGCAAGGCCATCGGCTGGACCCAGATCCGGCTCGGCCCCAACCGTGTCGGCCCCTTCGGCCTGCTCACCCCCATCGCCGATGCGGTGAAGTTGATCTTCAAGGAGATCATCCGACCGACGGCCGCCCACAAGGGCCTGTTCTTCCTGGGCCCGATCATGACCATCATGCCGGCGCTGGCGGCCTGGGCGGTGGTGCCGTTCGGGCCCGATGTGGCACTGGCCAATGTCAACGCCGGCTTGCTTTTCGTGATGGCCATCACCTCGCTCGAGGTCTACGGCGTGATCATTGCCGGCTGGGCCTCCAACTCCAAGTACGCCTTTCTGGGTGCGCTGCGCGCCTCGGCCCAGATGGTCAGCTATGAGATCGCGATGGGTTTCGCGCTGGTGGTGGTGCTGATGGTGGCCGGCTCGCTCAACATGACCGAGATCGTGATGAGCCAGGCCCGGGGCATGCTGGCCGACAAGGGCTTGAACTTCCTGTCCTGGAACTGGCTGCCGCTGTTCCCGATCTTCATCGTCTATTTCATCGCGGGCCTGGCCGAAACCAACCGCCATCCCTTCGACGTGGTCGAGGGTGAATCGGAGATCGTCGCCGGTCACATGATCGAGTACTCGGGCATGTCGTTCGCGATGTTCTTCCTGGCCGAGTACGCCAACATGATCCTGGTGTCGACCCTGTGCGTGATCCTGTTCCTGGGTGGCTGGCTGTCGCCGATCGACAGCGCGCTGCTCAACTGGATCCCGGGCTGGATCTGGCTGGCCGCCAAGGTGTTCGTGGTGGTGACGATGTTCCTATGGGTACGGGCCACCTTCCCGCGCTACCGCTACGACCAGATCATGCGCCTGGGCTGGAAGATCTTCATCCCCATCACGCTGATCTGGCTGGTTGTGGTGGGCCTGTGGATGCAGACCCCCTACAACATCTGGAAGTGACATGGCCGCTGCTACCACGCAATCACTCCGCAGTTTCCTCTCCAGCTTCATGCTGCTGGAGTTGCTCAAGGGCATGATGCTCACCGGCAAGTACTTCTTCGCCAAGAAGATCACGGTGCAGTTCCCTGAGGAGAAAACCCCTCAGAGCCCGCGCTTCCGCGGCCTGCATGCCCTGCGCCGCTATGAGAACGGTGAGGAACGCTGCATCGCCTGCAAGCTGTGCGAGGCGGTCTGCCCGGCGATGGCCATCACCATCGAGAGCGATGTTCGCGACGATGGCAGCCGCCGCACCACGCGCTACGACATCGATCTGACCAAGTGCATCTTTTGCGGCTTCTGTGAAGAGAGCTGCCCGGTCGACTCGATCGTCGAAACCCACATCTTCGAATACCACGGCGAAAAGCGCGGCGACCTGTACTTCACCAAAGACATGTTGCTGGCCGTGGGTGACCGCTACGAAGCCGAAATCGCCGCCAACAAGGAGGCCGACGCGAAATACCGCTGAACTTCTCTTTCAGGGCCCGCACCCGGCACGCAGTGGCTGGGGCCGGCAGGAGGAGGGCAGCGCGACCTAGCTCGCGGCATATGACATGACCACCACAGGCGCACTTTTCTATTTCTTCGCAGCGGTGCTGCTGTTTGCGTCCTTCCGTGTGATCACGGCACGCAGCACGGTGCACGCGGCGCTCTACCTGGTGCTGGCCTTCGCCAACGCCGCCATCATCTGGATGCTGCTCAAGGCCGAGTTCCTGGCGATTGCGCTGGTGCTGGTCTATGTCGGCGCGGTGATGGTGCTGTTCCTGTTCGTCGTGATGATGCTCGACCTCAACACCGACGACTACCGCGTGGGCTTCTGGCGCCACCTGCCGCTGGCCCTGCTGGTGGGCGCGGTGATCGCGCTGGAAATGGCATTGGTGCTGCTGGGGGGCTTCCGACTGACCGACGCGCCGGTGCTTGATCCGGCACTGGTCAAGATGGGCAACACCCGCCTGCTCGGCATCGAGATCTACACCAAATACCTCTACCCCCTGCAGGTGGCGGCGGTGTTGTTGCTGGTGGCCATCATTGCCGCCATCGCGCTGACACTGCGCCAGCGCAAGGACAGCCGGTCGCAAGACCCGTCGCAACAGGTGCTGGCCAGGAAGGCCGACCGCCTGCGCATCGTCAAGATGAGCCCGGTGATGGACGTGGCCTCGGCCGCTGTTGCCGCCGCACCCGCAGCGCCCGCCGCAGGGGACAAGAAATGAGCTTCGGACCTGTCACGCTGGGCCACTACCTGTCGCTGGGCGGCCTGTTGTTTGCGCTGTCGGTGATCGGCATCTACCTCAACCGCCGCAACCTGATCGTCTTGTTGATGGCCATCGAGCTGATGCTGCTGGCGGTCAATCTCAACTTCGTCGCCTTCTCGCATTACCTGGGCGACATGGCCGGCCAGGTCTTCGTGTTCTTCATTCTCACGGTGGCGGCGGCCGAGTCGGCCATCGGCTTGGCGATCCTGGTGGTGCTGTTCCGCAACCGCGCCACGATCAGCGTGGACGAACTCGACACGCTCAAGGGCTGAAGCGCATGAAAACTTTCCTGCTGCGCGGTCCGATCTCACGCCTGCGGTGCTCGCCGTACGGGTGTACGGCTGCGCTCCTCGACGCAAGCTCGAACCGCTCGCGACGGAAATTTTTCACGCGCTAAGGCCGAGAAACAGCAAACAACATGGCTGCACAACTTTCCCAAAACCTGTTGCTCGCGGTGCCGCTGGCGCCGCTGGCCGGCGCGGTGATTGCCGGTTTCTTCGGCAAGGCCATTGGCCGCGCCGGCACCCACAGGGTCACCATCCTCGGCGTTCTGATCTCGTTCCTGATTTCGCTATCGGTGCTCAATGATGTGCTGGCCGGCGCCCGCTTCAACGCCACCATCTACGAGTGGATGAACCTCGGGGCCTTGAAGATGGAGGTCGGCTTCCTGGTCGACGGCCTGACCGCGATGATGATGGTGGTGGTCACCTTCGTGTCGCTGATGGTGCACATCTACACCATTGGCTACATGGCCGAGGACCCGGGTTACCAGCGCTTCTTTGCCTACATCTCGCTGTTCACCTTCAGCATGCTGATGCTGGTGATGAGCAACAATTTCCTGCAACTGTTCTTCGGCTGGGAGGCCGTGGGACTGGTGTCGTACCTGCTGATCGGTTTCTGGTTCAAGCGACCGACGGCGATCGTCGCCAACATGAAGGCCTTCATCGTCAACCGCGTCGGCGACTTCGGCTTCATCCTGGGCATCGGCCTGATCGCGGCCTACGCCGGCACGCTCGACTACGCCGAAGTCTTTGCCAAGGGAGGCGAGTTGTCGCGGATCGTCTTCCCCGGCACCGACTGGATGCTGATCACGGTGGCCTGCATCTGCCTGTTCATCGGTGCGATGGGCAAGAGCGCGCAGTTCCCACTGCACGTCTGGCTGCCCGACTCGATGGAAGGCCCGACGCCGATATCGGCGCTGATCCACGCCGCCACGATGGTCACGGCGGGCATCTTCATGGTCGCGCGCATGAGCCCGTTGTTCGAGTTGTCGGACACCGCGCTGTCCTTCGTGCTCGTGATCGGCGCGATCACGGCGCTGTTCATGGGCTTCCTGGGCATCATCCAGAACGACATCAAGCGCGTGGTGGCGTACTCCACGCTCTCCCAGCTGGGCTACATGACCGTGGCCCTGGGCGCCTCGGCCTACTCGGTGGCGGTCTTTCACCTGATGACGCATGCCTTCTTCAAGGCCCTGTTGTTCCTGGGCGCGGGCTCGGTGATCATGGCCATGCACCACGACCAGGACATCCGCAACATGGGCGGCCTGCGCAAGCACCTGCGCATCACCTGGATCACGTCGCTGATCGGCTCACTGGCGCTGATCGGCACGCCGCTGTTTGCCGGTTTCTACAGCAAGGAAAGCATCATCGACGCGGTGCGCGCGAGCCAGTTGCCTGGTGCGGGCTTCGCGGCCTTTGCCGTCATCGCTGGCGTGTTCGTCACGGCGTTCTACTCGTTCCGCATGTACTTCCTGGTCTTCCATGGCGAGGAACGGTTCCGCCACAAGCCGTTCCCTGGGGCGCATGACCATCATCATGATGGCGCACACCACGACGCCACACCGCACGAGTCGCCGTGGGTCGTCACGGCGCCGCTGATCCTGCTGGCGCTGCCTTCGGTGTTCATCGGCTACTGGACCATCGGTCCGATGCTGTTCGGCGACTTCTTCAAGGATTCGATCATCGTCGACGCCGCGCGTCATCCCGCAATGACCGCGCTCGGCGACGCATTCCACGGCGCCGCGGCGATGGCGCTGCACAGTGTCGTGACCTTGCCGTTCTGGCTGGCGCTGGCCGGCGTCGTCTGTGCCTGGTGGTTCTATCTGAAGCAGCCGTCGATTCCGGCGGCGATAAAGGCCCGTTTCGAATGGGCCTACCGCCTGCTCGACAACAAGTACTACATGGACTGGTTCAACGAGCATGTGCTGGCCGCAGGCGCCCGCCTGGTCGGGGTCGGCCTGTGGAAGGGCG
>JAYUQJ010000002.1:0-6198 GCA_043756825.1 Betaproteobacteria bacterium
CGGTATGCACCACCGGCCGGCGGCCATCCAGGTCTTCGAAGGGCAGACGGTGGCTGGGCGGCGGCAGGCTGTCGGCCTCGCCCAGCGGCTGAGTGGGTAGAAACATCTTCAAATCCATGCTGCGCGCCGGATGGTAAGGGCACATCGCCCGGGCAGCTTTTCCTTACGTTTGAAGCGGCGTAATGGATGCGGGCGGCTAGCCCGACCGTTGCGCCCGGGCGGCAAAGGTTCGGGGGGCAGGCTGCCCTGTTGTCGGTACCGGGGCGGTGTTGTCGATGGCTCTAGACTGCGGCCATGCGAACCCCGATCGACACCAGCGCCCAGGCGCACCCCCGGCCGGCGGCCCAGGTGCAGGCCGGCTTGTCGGACGCCACCCTGGGTTGGCTGCTCGGTGCGCTGGGGGTGCTGGTGTTTGCGCTGACCATTCCGATGACCCGCCTGGCCTCGGGCACCCTGGCGGCACCGCAGTTGCCGGCGGCCTTCGTGGCCATCGCCCGGGCGGCGCTGGGCGGGCTGCTGGCCGTGGCCTGGCTGCTGGCCACCCGCGCACCCCGGCCGCGGCCGGCGCAATGGCGCCAGTTGGGGCTGACCTCGCTGGGCGTGGTGTTCGGCTTCCCCTTCTTTCTGGGCCTGGCGGTGCAGCGGGTGGACGCCGCCCACGCCGCAGTGGTTTCGGGCCTGCTGCCCATCGCCACCGCCTTGATCGGCGCCGCCGTGATGCGCCAGCGGCCCAGCCGCGGCTTCTGGGCCTGCGCCCTGCTGGGCACCGGCCTGGTGGTCGGCTTTGCCTTCTGGAAGGGCGGCGCCGCCTTGCAGCCTGCCGACGGCCTGCTGCTGCTGGCCGTGGCCTGGGGCGGCTTCGGCTATGTGATGGGGGCGCGGCTGTCGGCGCCGCAGGGCGACGGCCACGCGCCGATGCCGCCGCAGCAGGTGATCAGCTGGGTGCTGGTGGCCTGCCTGCCGGTCACGCTGCCGGTGGCCTGGGCCACCTGGCCTGCGGCGCCGGTGGCCTGGTCGGCCTGGGGCGGTTTTGTCTATGTCAGCGTGTTCTCGGTCTGGCTGGGTTTCTTTGCCTGGTACCGCGGGCTGCAGCTCGGCGGCATGATGCGGGTCAGCCAGATCCAGCTGTTGCAGCCTTTTCTGTCGATGTTCCTGGCGGTGCCGCTGCTGGGCGAGGCACTGGACGGCATGACTGTGGCCTTCTCGCTGGCGGTGATGGCCACCGTCTTCCTGTCGCGGCGCATGGCGGTGGCGCCGGCCGCACTGCCCGCCAGGGCGATGTTGCCGCCCTCAACCCTTGCCTGACCGCTTGCCGGGAGTGACCATGAGCCTCTGGACCCAGGCGCGCCGCAGCGCCCGACTCAACCCTTCGATCATCCGCGAGATCCTCAAGGTGACCGAGCAGCCCGGCGTGCTGTCGATGGCCGGCGGCCTGCCGTCGGCCGACACCTTCCCGGTCGAGGCCATCCGCGCGGCCTGCGACAAGGTGCTCACCGACACCCCGCGCGAGGCCCTGCAGTACGCCGCCAGCGAGGGCTTTGCGCCGCTGCGCGAATGGGTGGTGCAGCACCTGCGCGGCATGGGCATGACGCTGCAGGCCGACCAGGTGCTGGTCACCACCGGCTCGCAGCAGGGCCTGGACCTGGTGGGCAAGGTGATGGTCGATGCCGGCGCGCCGGTGGCGGTGGAGACGCCCACCTACCTGGGCGCGCTGCAGGCCTTCAACCCCTACGAGCCGATCTACGCCAGCCTGGCCGGCGACGCCGACGGCCCGCTGCCCGACGCGCTGGCCGCGCTGCCCCACGATGCACCGGGCACCCGCTTCGCCTACCTGGTGCCCAGCTTCCAGAACCCCACCGGCCGGGTGGTGCCCGAGGCCCGGCGTGCGGCGCTGGTGGCTGCGGCCCAGGCCGCGCGCCTGCCGCTGGTCGAGGACAACCCCTATGGCGACCTCTGGTTCGACGCCGCGCCGCCGCCCACGCTGGCCGCGCGCTGGCCCGAGGGGGTGCTCTACCTGGGCAGCTTCAGCAAGGTGCTGACCCCCGGTTTCCGGCTCGGCTACCTGGTGGCGCCGCCGGCGCTCTACCCCAAGCTGCTGCAGGCCAAGCAGGCCGCTGACCTGCACACCCCGGGCTTCAACCAGCGGGTGGTCTACGAGGTGATCAAGAACGGCTTCCTCGACCAGCATGTGCCCACCATCCGGGCCCGCTATGCCCGCCAGTGCCAGGCCATGGCCGACGCCCTGGCGCGCCACATGCCCGAGGGCACCGAGTGGCAGCACCCGCAGGGCGGCATGTTCTTCTGGCTGCGCCTGCCGGCCGGCTGTGATGCGCTGGCACTGCTGCCCCGGGCCGTCGACGCCGGCATCGCCTATGTGCCGGGCTCGGCCTTCTATGCCCACCAAGCCGATGCCCGCACCCTGCGGCTGAGCTTCGTCACCCTCGCGCCCGAGCTGATCGCCGAGGCTGTGGCCACGCTGGGCCGGGTGCTGCGCGAGCACCTGGACGGGCAGCGCGAGCATGCGCCATGAGCGCGCCGGGCCGCTCCCAAGCGCGAATCCCGCAGCGCGCAGCGCGGAGGGTGGTCCAGTGAGCGCGCCGGGCCGCTCCCAAGCGCGAATCCCGCAGCGCGAAGCGCGGAGGGTGGTCCCGTGAGCGCCGCCGCGCCGTCCCCGGCCCGGCCGCTGCAACGCTGGCAGGGCAGTTGCCATTGCGGCGCGGTGCGCTTTGCGATCGAGACCGATTTCCCTGAGCTGACCACCTGCGACTGCTCGATCTGCCGACGCAAGAACGCGCTGATGGTCAAGGTGCATGCCTCGGCCTTCACGCTGCTGGCCGGGCAGGATCAGCTCGCGGCCTACCAGTTTCACACCCATACCGCGACCCACCATTTCTGCAAGGTCTGCGGCATCTACCCGTTCCACCGCAAGCGGGTGACGCCCGATTTCTACGGCATCAATGTGTTCTGCCTGGCGGGCTTCGATGCGGCCGGCATCCCGGTGCGCGCCAGCGTGGGCGCGGGCATGCCATGAGCCCGCCGGGCCGTCCCAAGGGTGAATTCCGCAGTGCGCAGCACGAAGGTAGGCCAGTGAGTGCCGGCCCCTACACCCTGGCGGCGCTGCAGGCGGCCGCCCGCAGCGTGCAGGCGGTGCTGCCGCCCACGCCGCAGTACCGTTGGCCGCAGCTCGAAGCCGCCTTTGCGCAGCGCCCGGGCGACGGCACCCAGCTGTGGTTGAAACATGAGAACCACGGCCCGGTGGGCGCCTTCAAGCTCCGCGGTGGTCTGGTCTATTTCGACCGGCTGGCCGCTGCGGGGCAGTTGCCGGCCGGGGTGGTCAGCGCCACCCGCGGCAACCATGGCCAGTCGATCGCCTTTGCCGCAGCCCGCCATGGCGTGCCGGTGCTGATCGTGGTGCCGCACGGCAACAGCCGCGAGAAGAATGCCGCGATGCGCGCGCTGGGCGCCGACCTGGTCGAGGCGGGCGAGGATTTCCAGGCCGCGCGCGAACAGGCGCAGGCCCTGGCTGCCCAGCGCGGCTGGTTGATGGTGCCCAGCTTCCACCCCGACCTGGTCGCTGGCGTGGCCAGTTATGCGCTGGAGCTGCTGGCCGCCGCGCCGGCGCTGGACCAGGTCTATGTGCCGATCGGCCTGGGCTCGGGCGCCTGCGGCCTGATCGCCGCGCGCGACGCGCTGGGCCTGGCCACCCACATCGTCGGCGTGGTGTCCACCGGCGCGCCGGCCTATGCGATGTCGCTGGCCCAGGGCCGGGCGCTGTCCCATGCGGTCACCACGCAATTGGCCGACGGCATGGCCTGCCGCACGCCCGAGACCGATGCGCTGGCGATGCTGCAACATGGCCTGGCGCGGGTGGTCAGCGTCAGCGACGCCGAGGTGGCGCAGGCCATGCGGCAGCTGTTCGAGACCACCCACCAGGTGGCCGAGGGGGCTGGCGCTGCGGCCCTGGCCGCCGCCTGGCAAGACCGCAGCCACCTCGCCGGCCGGCGCACGGCGCTGGTGCTCAGCGGCGGCAACGTCGACCGCGAGGTGTTTGCCGGCGTGTTGTCCGGCGCCCTGTTCCAGGCTTGATCTGCATGCCCATGCCCCAACCCACCGCGCGCCGCTTCAGCCAGCTCGATGTGTTCACCGAGGTGCCGCTGCGCGGCAACCCGCTGGCCGTGGTGCATGACGCCACCGGCCTGGGCGATGCCGAGATGGCCGACTTCGCGCGCTGGACCAACCTGTCCGAGACCACCTTTCTGCTGCCGCCCGACGACCCCGGCGCCGACTACCGGGTGCGCATCTTCACCCCGGGCGGCGAGCTGCCCTTTGCCGGCCACCCCACGCTGGGCAGCTGCCATGCCTGGCTGGCCGCGGGCGGCGTGCCGCGCGACCCCGCCACCGTGGTGCAGCAGTGCGGCGTGGGCCGGGTGCGGGTGCGCCGCGACGGCCAGGGCAGCGCCGCACGGCTGGCCTTTGCCGCGCCGCCGCTGCGCCGCAGCGGGCCGGTGGACCCCGCCTTGCGGGCCCAGGTGCTGGCCGCGCTGCGCCTGCCCGACGCGGCGGTGCTGCGCCTGGAATGGGTGGACAACGGCCCGGGCTGGATCGCCGCCTTGCTGCCGGACGCCGCCACGGTGCTGGCCTTGCGGCCCGATTTCGCGGCGATGCAGGGCCTCAAGCTGGGCGTGGTCGGCCCCTACCCTGCGGGCGGCGAATGCCAGTTCGAGGTGCGCGCCTTCGTGCCCGGCCTGGGCGTGCCCGAAGACCCGGTCACCGGCAGTCTGAACGCCGGCCTGGCGCAATGGCTGATCGGTGCCGGCCTGGCGCCGCCCCGCTATGTGGCGGCCCAGGGCGCCGCGCTGGGCCGCGCCGGCCGGGTGCATGTGCAGCAGCAGGCGGGCGATGTGTGGATCGGCGGTGCGGTCTGCGCGGTGCTCAGCGGCACGGTCTGGCTCTGATCGCCAGGGCCGGCTGCCATTCGGCCAGGGCAGGCCGAACGCGCCGGCATGGGCGGTAATCTTCAGGCCGCTGCGCTGTGCCAGCGCATAGGCGGCCCGAACAGCTCGGGCGGGCGGTCGTTCTCGCGGTAGTCCATGCCGATGCCGGGCACCTCGTCGCAGGGCTGCTCGATCACCCACTGCACCATCTGCACGGTGGCCGCGTCGTCCGGCGTGCGCAGCAGCCAGCGGTCGAGTGCGCGCAGCACCCGCAGCACGCCCACCGGCTTGTCGCCCCGGGTGTAGAAGGCCGTGATGTCGTCGTCCGTCAGCGGCGACGCGGCCCGGCCGGCCAGGTGCCAGAAGGTGGCCTGGCGCACCGTGCCCTGCAGGTGGCAATGCAGCTCCACCTTGGGCAGGGCCAGCAGTTGCGCAGGGCTGGGAGGGTAGCCCGCGCCCGCCGCGGCACCCACCGGCGTCACAGTTTCTCGGTCTCGCCGCCCTTCGGCTGCCAGACCATCAAGCGGCGTTCGATGCGGCCCACCGCGCTGTCCAGTGCCAGCGCGAAACCGGTCAGCACCAGGATGCCGGCCATCACGGTATTCATGTCGAACACCCCCTCGGCCTGGTGGATCAGGTAGCCCACGCCGCTGGCCGAGCCCAGGTACTCGCCCACCACCGCGCCCACAAAGGCCAGGCCCACGCTGGTGTGCAGGCTGGAAAACACCCAGCTGGTGGCGCTGGGCAGGTAGACATGGCGCAGCAATTGGCGCTTGCTGGCGCCCAGCATGCGGGCATTCGCCAGCAGCACCGGGCTGACCTCCTTCACGCCCTGGTAGACATTGAAGAAGACGATGAAGAACACCAGCGTGACGCCCAGCGCCACCTTGCTGGCAATGCCCAGGCCGAACCACACCGCGAAGATCGGCGCCAGGATGATCCGCGGCATGCTGTTGAAGGCCTTGATATAGGGCTCCAGCAGCGCGCTGGCCATCGGGCTGAGCGCCAGCCACAAGCCGCCGGCCAGGCCGCCCGCCGAGCCGATGGCAAAGGCCAGCAGGGTCTCGATCAGGGTCACGCCCAGGTGGCCGTAGATGTCGCCATCGGCCACGAACCAGCGCCAGATCCTGCCGCCCACCTTGAGCGGCTCGCCGAAGAAGAAGGCCGCCTGCTGGTCGTTCTCGAACACCATGGGCGGCACCATGCCGGGGGTGGTCAGCACATGCCAGACCGCGAAGATGCCGGCCAGCAGGCCCACCTGCCA
>JAYUQJ010000003.1:0-6197 GCA_043756825.1 Betaproteobacteria bacterium
GCCGGGCTGATTGCCGGGCTGATTGCCGGGCTGATCGCCGGGCTGATCGCCGGGCTGATTGCCGGCGGCCGCCCCCGCTGCCAGCGCGCGCAGCCGCTGGTGGGCCGGGCTGTCCCAAGCGACAGGCAACTGGTTGCGGGCCCGCAGGTAGTGGTGGGTGAAGACGTCCAGGTAGGCCTCCAGTGTCTGTTCGGCCAGGTGGTCTCCCGCCAGGTTCAGGCACAGCGCGGCCACCTCGCTGGTGCAGAAGTGATCGCCACGGTGCGAGCGGCGCAGCCTGTATTGCGACAACTGCCCGGGCGTCAGGCTGAGCACCGGCAGTGCGTCGAGGTAGGGGCTCTTGCGGAACATCTTGCGGGCCTCGGCCCAGGTCGCGTCCAGCAGCACAAACAGCGGGCGGCGCTTGACCCCGCACCGCTGCGGGTCGGGTGGCTCAAGTGCCGGCACCACCCGCCCGGGTGCCGCGTATTCACCCGGAAACACCAGATACGGCTGCCAGGCGGGATCGGCCAGCAGGGCCAGCAAGCCGGCATCGCTGGCGGTGCGGGCCCAGCCGAAGGCATAGGTGTCGGGCACCACATCGGCTACCAGCCAGCCGGTGTTGCTGGGCTTGAGCGCCTCGATGTCGGCCATCAGCAGGCACACCCCCGACCGGGTGGGCACGCTAGGTCGCAGGTCGCACAGGCAATGGCTGGGCAGCAGGCGGCAGCTGGCGCAGCGCTCGCGCTTGAAGCCACCCCGGGCCAGAAAGGGCTTGGCGCTGCGCGCCAGGCGCTCGGTGCGCAGCCGCGCCACCGCATGGGGCGGCGGCTGGGGCGCTGCCTGCGTATCGGCCGGGGCGGCCGGGGCGGCCGCAGACATCGGCGCCCGCCCGCTCAGGGCTTGGCCAGGGCCCGCGCCAGTGCCGGGCGGGCGTAGCAGGCTTCGGCCCAGCGCTGGACATGGGTGTGGGCGCTGTAGTCGAAGGCGATGGTCTTCATCAGGTGCATCACCGACGCCACGTTGAGGTCGGCGACCGAGAAAGCATCGCCGATCAGCCAGTCACGGCCGGCCAGCGCGGCGTCCAACACGCGCAGCGGGCGCTGCAGCCCGCGGGCGGCGCCTTCAGACACCTTCGGGTTGCGCTTTTCTTCGGCCGTGAACAGTTTCTGGATCACGATCTGCATCTGCAGGGGCTCGATCTCGCTGATGGCCCAGACGCTCCATTGCCAGGCCCGGGCTTCGTCCTGGGCATCGGCAGGGTAGAGCGCGCCGCCATAGCGCTTGGCCAGGTAGAGGTTGATGGCCATCGATTCGAAGAGCTGCAGGTCGCCGTCGATCAGGGCCGGGATTCGGCCGTTGGGGTTGACGGCCAGGTAGTCGGCGGCCTTCGAATCGGCGCCGTAGCTGACCGGCACATGCTCGTAGTCGATGCCGGTTTCCTCGATGCCCCAGAGGGCGCGCAAGGCGCGTGAGCCGGAGATGCCGAAGAGTTGGGGTCGGGTCATGCGCGTCACTCCGTTTGAGGGGCCGCCGAGCCTCAAGCCGGGCGTGCATCCAGCCAGGCCAGCAATTTGGCGTGCAGATCGGCCAACTGTACCGGCTTGGTCACGAAGTCGTTCATGCCGGCGGCCGCGCAGACCTGGCGGTTGTCGTCGAAGGCATTGGCGGTCATGGCCAGGATGGGAATGGCTTGCCAGCCGGGCAGGGCGCGGATCGCCCGGGTGGCCTGCAAGCCGTCCATCCTGGGCATCTGCATGTCCATCAGCACCAGGTCGTAATGACGCGCGGTGGCGCAGGCCACGGCCTGCTCGCCGTCCGGGGCGGTGTCCACCTCCAGCGCCAGGTCTTGCAGCCAAAAGCGGGCCAGTTCGCGGTTGACTTCGTTGTCTTCGGCCACCAGCACCCGTGCGCCGCCGTGGCGCTGGCGCAGCAGGGCCCGGCTCTCGTCCTGCGCCAGGGCTGGCGCGGTCGCGGCAGGGGCCGGGCTGGCAGTCAGGTCCGGGCGCAATCGGGCGGTGAACCAGAAGGTGCTGCCCCGGCCCGGCTCGCTCTCGACACCGGCTTCGCCGCCCATCAACCGCGCCAGCCGGCGGGTGATGGCCAGGCCCAGGCCGGTACCGCCGTACCGGCGCGTGGTGCTGGTATCGGCCTGCTCGAAATCGCTGAACAGGCGTGGCAGGCGGTCGGCGGCGATGCCAACGCCGTTGTCCACCACCTCGAAGCACAGGTGCAGTTCGCCGTCTGCGTGGTTGTCCAGCAGCCTGGCGCGCAGCAATACCTGGCCGTTCTCGGTGAACTTCACCGCATTGGCGGCATAGTTCAGCAGCGCTTGACGCAGCCGGGTGGCGTCGCCGAGAAGGTGGGTTGGCACGCCGCTGGTATCGATCGCCACCAGCAGGCCCTTGGCGCGCGCCGATTCACCGATGATGGACGCCACGTTGTCGAACAGCACGGCCAGGTTGAGCGGTGTGTTTTCCAGCGTCATCTTGCCGGCCTCGATCTTGGACAGGTCGAGGATGTCATTGATGATGGCCAGCAGGTGCTGGCTGGCCTGGGCGATCTTGTCCCGGTGCCGGGCCTGCTCGGGCGTGGCAGGGTCGCGGCGCAGCAGCTCGTTCAGGCCGATGATGGCGTTCATCGGGGTGCGGATCTCGTGGCTCATATTGGCCAGGAATTCGCTCTTGGCCCGGTTGGCCGCCTCGGCCTGCAGGCGCGCCTCGGCCAGCTCGGCGGTGCGGGCGGCGACCTGCTCCTCCAGGTGGTTGCGGTGGCGGTCCAGCTCGGCGGCCAGGCGCTGGCGCTCGGTGATGTCCTCATGCAATTGCAGGTAGTTGCTGATGCGGCCGTCGGGCTGGCGCAGCGGCATGGCCAGCAGCTGGGCGGTGTAGTCGCTGCCGTCCTGGCGCCGGTTGGTCAGCTCGCCGCGCCAGGTCTTGCCGCTGTGCAGCGTGGCCCAGACCCCCGAAACATGCTCTTCAGGGTCGCTGTTGGTGCCCAAAAATCTGGGGTTGCGGCCCTGCGCGTCGGCGCGGCGGTAGCCGGTGATGCGCTCGAAGGCCGGGTTGACATACTCGATGCAGCCCTGGGCGTCGGTGATCAGGATGCTCTGGGTGCTCTGCTCCACCGCCAGCGACAGCTTGCGCAGCTGGGCCTCGGCCGCCTTGCGGGTGGTGACATCGCGCATCACCGCGTAGACCGCCGGTGCACCGTCATAGTCGATCAAGGTGCCCTGCACCTCGGCGTCGACGACGCTGCCATCGAGCCGGAGCAGCCGGGTCTCGGCCATCGGCGCGATGGTGATGCCGGCGACGATGCAATGAACCCTTTTCAGTTGCTCGGCCCGGCAGTCGGGGTGGATCATCGTGACGATGGCTTGGCCCACCAGTTGCCCGGGCGCGCTGGCGCCGATCAGCCGCACTGCGGCCGGATTGACATAGACGATGATGCCGTCGCGGTGCACCACGCTGGCCTCGGGGGTCCATTCCACCAGGGTGCGCCAGCGCTGGTTGCTGTCGTGCAGGGCCTGCGCGGCCTGCTTGCGGTCGGTGACATCGCGGGTCACGCACAGCACGCTGGTGACGCGGCCATTGCCGTCGCGAAGGGGTGCGGCATGCATCTCCAGCCAGCGCCGGGTGCCGCGCAGGCCTATGCATTCGTACTCCAGCAGTTCCCGGCTACCCGCCAGTACCCGCTGGTGCAGCGCGGCAAAGGCTTCACGATGCTCGGCGGCCACGAAGTTGACTGCGCCATGCGCCACGGCCTGGGCCAGGCTGTCGGCCTCCAGCATGGCCAGGCCGGCGGGGTTCATCTCCAGCAGTGCGCCGTCGCGGCCCAACAGCTTCACGCATTCGGGTTCGGATTCGACGATGGTGCGCAGGCGCAGCTCGCTGTCGCGCAAGCGGGCCTCGGCCTGGTGGCGGTACAGCGCCATGGCCAGCACGGTGCGCAGCTCGCGCTCGGTGAAGGGCTTGACGATGTAGCCAAAGGGGTCGGTCTGCTTGGCGCGGTCGAGGGTGTCGTCGCCGGTGAAGGCGGTGAGGAAGACCACCGGCAGCCCCAAGCGGCTGCGGATCAGTTCGGCCGCGGTGATGCCGTCCATCGGGCCGGCCAGCTGCACGTCCATCAGCACCAGGTCGGGCTGTAGCGTGGCGGCCAGTTGCACCGCCTGCTCGCCATGCCGGGCATGGCCCACGGCCTCATAGCCCAGCTCTGCCAGCTGCAGGCGGATGTCGCGGGCGACGATGCTCTCGTCCTCCACCACCAAAATGCGCATGCGGTTGTTCACCATGGCTGGACTTTTCGGCCCGAGATCTCGAGCACCGAATCTACGCCATTGCCGGGCGCGCTATCGCTTGAACCGGGGGTGACCGGGCAGGCTGTCTTCATGCTGGCACGGCGCCCGGCGGCTGCCCGTCCGGCCGGAAGCGCAAGCTGAAGTGTGCCGCCGGTACCGGACCAATGTCCAACTGGCCATCCAGCTGATGGGCCAGGTCGGCCACCAGCTGCAGGCCCAGTGACTGGCCTTGGCGGGCGGCAAAGTCGGGCGGCAGGCCGACGCCGTCATCGCTGACCTGCAGCAGCAGCGTGGCGCCGTCGTCCAGCGTCTGCAAGCTGACCCGCAGCTCTCCGCTGAGGCCATCCGGAAAGCCATGCTTGAGGCTGTTGCCGATCAGCTCGTTGACCAGCAGGCCGCAGGGCAGGGCCTGGTCCAGCGCCAGCCGGATGCTGCCCAGGTCGAGCCGCAGGCGTACCACGCCGGCCTGGGCGTGCAGGGCCCGGAAGGCCTGGGTGGCAACCTGGCGCAGATAGTCGCCCAGGTCGACGCCGGAAAAGCTGCCCGAGCGGTAGAGCGACTCATGCAGCAGCGCCATCGACTGGATGCGCCCGCGCATGTCGCGCAGCACCGTCTGGGTCGCGGCCGAGTCGCTGCGCCCGGCCTCCAGGCGCAGCAGGCTGTGCATGATCTGCAAGTTGTTCTTGACCCGGTGGTGAACCTCCTTGAGCAGGGCGCCCTGCTCAACCAGTGCCTGGCGCAGCGCGGCCTCGGTCTGGCGCCGCTCGGTGATGTCGCGCGACAGCACCACGAAGCGCGTCGCGGCGCCTTCCACCTCTTGCCTGCGTGCCACCGACAGCTCGAACCAGCGCTGGCCCTGTGGCAGGTCCAGCGCCAGCTGGTGACCGGCGGCGTGGCCGCAGGCGTTGGCCTGCTGCAGGGCTGCCATCACCGCAGCGGCCGCGTCAGCGGGCAGCACCTCGTCGACACGCCGGCCAAGGAAAACCTCCGGCGGTGCCACCAGAAGGTCGCTGCGCAGCGCGTGGTAATCGTGGTAGCGGCCGTCCAGCCCGATCTCGAACATCGGGTCGGGCAGTGCGTCCAGCGTGGCCTGCAGGCGGGCCTGGACGGTGCGTTGCGCTGCCTCGGCATGCTGCCGGTCCTCCAGCGCACTGAGCAACACCAGGCGCGACTGCTCAGAGTCGCGCAGCCGCTGCACGGTGTCGATCTGCGCCTGCTGCAGTGCGCGATCAGCCGCCTTGCGCGCGGTGGCGTCGCGGTAGATCACCAACCGGCCGATCGCCTTGCCGTCGATGTGCTGCACGCGCACCTGGCGCTCCAACACGCGACCGTCTGAAAACTCGATCTCGTCCAGCGCCGCCGCGTCGCCCGACAGCAGGGCGTCCTGCGCCGGCGGTGTGCCTTCGGCGCACTGGACCAACCCATCGACATGGGCCGCCACGTCGGCCCAATGGGCACCCGCCCGCAGCGCCGCCGGCAGTGCCAGCAGGGCCACCGCTTGTGCGTTGAGCGTCGTGATGCGGCCGGCGTTGTCCACGGCTATGAGCCCGTCGCTCACCGCGCCGAGCACGGCATTGAGCAACGCCACGGCTTGCGCCTGCTGATGTTGGGCGCGCCTTTGCAGCGCCAGGATGCTGGCCGAGGTCTGCAACGCAGCCGCGTGCAGCGGGCTGGCGCCGTCGTCGGGAGCGTGGGCCGGGTCGCGCGGGTCACTCATCGTGGGTGGCTGATGGTTGGCCAGGGTCGGTGCGGCAGTCGGCTCAACGGCCCAGCACCGCTGCGGCCAGGGCCGTGCCTTCCACGCGGGCAGCGATCTTGGCGAAAACCGTGTCGCGGCGGGTGGATGTGTCGTCGCAGAACGGGCAGAAGCCGCAGTCGTCGGTGGTGCCCAGTTGCTCGGGCCGGATGTTGCGGGCCGCTT
>JAYUQJ010000004.1:0-17836 GCA_043756825.1 Betaproteobacteria bacterium
GGCGGAATTGGTAGACGCACTAGTTTCAGGTACTAGCGCTTAGCGGCGTGGAGGTTCGAGTCCTCTTCTGGGCACCAAGACAAGCAAGGCCAGCACGCAGGTGCTGGCCTTTTTTGCTTGCGGATCACGCGCTTTGCGCGGTATTCCAGACCGCGCTTCGGCGGCGCGCTGCAGCGAGCTTGCAACCGAATTGCAGGCAGGCCGGGATGAAACGATGGGCCGGCGTCGCCAAGGCAAGGACGCTGCCGGGCTGCCGGGCGCGATGCGGAAGATCAGACCGAAAATTTCCTGGCCAGTCCGTCCGGACGAAGGTTGTCGTACTCCTCGAAGGGCTGGTGGATCCACGGACTGGTCGGCAAGTTCTCTACCCAGTATTCAGGCACATAGGTCGACCCGCCCTTGACCCAGATCACCGCCGTGCGCAGTTCGGTGATGGCCGGCACGCCGCGCAGACGATCCACGACGGCCCGCAGCGTGACGCCCGAATCAGCCAGATCGTCCACCAGCAGCACCCGCCCGGCCAACTCACCCTTGGGCATGGTGATGTACTTGGCCATGTCCAGCCGGCCCTGGATGGTGCCCGCCTCGGCCCGGTAGCTGCTGGTGCTCATGATGGCCAGTGGTTTGTCGAAAACGCGCGACAGCACATCGCCGGGCCGCATGCCCCCTCGCGCCAGGCACAGGATCTGGTCAAACTCCCAGCCCGAGTGCGCCACCTTGAGCGCCAGGCGCTCGATCAGCAGGTGGTACTCGTCCCAGCTCACATACAGGTGCTTGCCGTCGTCAGTCAGCATGGCGTATCTCCTCGGGTTCGGTGCCAGTTGTGGTGGCCAGGGGTACAGGGCTTGGGCTCAAGTCTTGTAGGGATGGCGCAGCAGGATGGTGTGTTCGCGATCGGGGCCGGTGGACACCATGTCGATGGGCGCGCCGATCAGCTGCTGAACCCGCAGCAGGTAGGCCTTGGCATTGGTCGGCAGGTCGTCCCAGCGGGTGACGCCGAAGGTGCTGCCCGACCAGCCGGGAAAGGTTTCGAACACCGGTTCGCAGGCGGCGATGTCATCGGCATCCAGCGGCAGGATGTCCACATCCTGACCATGCAGCTTGTAACCCACGCAGACCTTGATCTCGGCCAGCGTATCCAGAACGTCAAGCTTGGTGATGCACAGGCCCGACACACCGTTGATGATGATGGCGCGCTTGAGCGCCGCCGCATCCAGCCAGCCACAGCGCCGCGCCCGTCCGGTGACAGTGCCGCGTTCCTGGCCCACGGTGGACAGGTGATTCCCCACGCTGCCTGCGGCCAGGATGTCGAGTTCGGTCGGAAAGGGGCCGCCACCCACGCGGGTGGTGTAGGCCTTGGTGATGCCCAGGATGTAATGCAGCATGCCCGGCCCCACGCCAGCGCCGGCGGCGGCGTTGCCGGCCACCACATTGCTGGACGTGACATAGGGGTAGGTGCCATGGTCGATGTCCAGCAGCGTGCCCTGGGCACCCTCGAACAGGATGTTGGCGCCGGCCTGGCTGGCCAGGTGGATGCGGTAGCCGACATCGGCCATCATCGGCTTGAGCTGCTCGGCCATGCGCATGGCCTGGTCGAAGATCGGCTGGAATTCCAGCACCTCGCCCTTGAGGTAGCCACCCAGCGCGAAGTTGTGCACGGACAGCAGTTCGCGCAACTTGCGGGCAAAGCGCTCCGGGTGCTTCAGGTCCTGCACCCGCAGCGCGCGGCGGGCCACCTTGTCTTCGTAGGCCGGGCCTATGCCCTTGCCGGTGGTGCCGATCTTGCCGGCGCCACTGGTCTCGCGCAGGGCCTCGCGGGCCATGTCCACCGCCACATGGAAGGGCAAGATCAGCGGACAGGATTCACTGACGAACAGGCGCGAGCGCACCTCGACACCGATCTTCTCCAGCCGCTCGATTTCGGCCAGCAGGTGGGTCGGGTCCACCACCACGCCGTTGCCGATGTAGCAGGGCACGCCATCGCGCATGATGCCCGAGGGAATCAGCTGCAGCGCGGTCTTGACGCCCTTGATCACCAGCGTGTGGCCAGCATTGTGGCCACCCTGGAAGCGCACCACGCCCTGGGCATGGTCGGTGAGCCAGTCGACCACCTTGCCCTTGCCCTCGTCACCCCATTGGGTACCCACCACCACCACATTGCGGCCCGCCGGCGGCTTGTTGACTTGTTGCATGCTTGAAGATTCCTTTGTCGGGCCCGCAGCGCGCTGGCCCGGGGGTCAGAGGGCGCGCAGCGCCCATTGGCCATCGACGGCCAGTAACTCACGATCGCAATCGAACTCTTGTCCCTCGTGCTCGTGCCCGGGCAGCACACACACCACCACCTCGCCGCGGCCGCGCAGGTGACGAATGGCCTGGCGCAGGCCGGGATCCTCGCTCCAGGGCGCGCGCACCGCAGTGCGCAAGCGCTCGGCCGTGGCACAGGTGGCCAAGAGTTTCAGGTCGGTCGAGAATCCCACCGCCGGCCGGTTACGGCCGAACACCGCGCCCACTTCGTCGTAGCGCCCACCGCGCAGCACCGCATCCACCGCACCCGGTGCGTACACCGCGAAGCGCACACCCGAGTAGTAGGCATAGCCACCCATGTCGGCCAGATCAAAGCCGATGCGTACACCCGGGTGGGCACGCGCCACATGCTCGGACAGCCAGCACAGGTCGGACAAGGCCGCGTTGATCAGCGCCAGCTCGGGCAACTGGCGGCGGGCATGGTCCAGGACCGACGCGTCGCCATAGAGCGCAGGCAGCGCCAGCAAACCCGCCCGGGTGTGCGCCGGGAAGCCGCGCGACAACGATCGCAGGGTGGCCAGGTCCTTGGCGGCAAGGGCGGCAATCAGGTCGGCCAAGGCGGTCGGCTCGATTGCCACCCCGGCCAATACGCCGCGCACGATCCGGGCATCGGCCAGATCAAGCACCAGGTCCGTGAGCCCGGCCTCACGCAGACCATCGAGCGCCAGATCCTGCACCTCCAGGTCTGCCTCCAGCCCGGCATGACCATAAATCTCGGCGCCCAGTTGCAGAGGCTCACGCGTTGATTGCGCCGACTGCGGCCGGGTGTGCAACACCGGGCCGCAATAGCAGAGACGGGTGACGCCCTGGCGGTTCAGCAAGTGCGCATCGATTCTGGCCACCTGAGGCGTGCTGTCGGCCCGGATGCCCAGGGTGCGGCCACTGAGCTGGTCGACCAGCTTGAATGTCCGCAAATCCAGGGCGCGGCCGGTGCCGGTCAGCAGCGAGTCCAGATGCTCCAGCAGTGGCGGCATCACCTGCTCGAATCCATAGCTTCGAGCCATGTCGAGCAAACCGCGGCGCAGGTCTTCGAGTCGGCGGGCTTCGGCCGGCAAAACGTCGGCAATGTGCTCGGGCAGAAGCCAAGCTGAGGACATGTAGAAACCCGAAGGAAACAAAACCCACATTGTACCGGCGCCACTCTGGCGCACGGCTGAGGCTGCGAGGTGGGCATGGCCCGTCAAAAGCCTGCCAGCCAGGCCCGCAGGCCGGGCTCAGGCGCCCGGCGCATCCGGGCAGACTGGGACGCAGATCAGCGCCAAAGCAGCATCAGCAACAGGCCGGCCAGCATGCAGGACAAACCGAGGAACCGAATCTGGCCGTCGCTCATGGTGATGGCTTTCTCGAACACCTGGCGCCACAGCTTCGGGCTCAGGAAAGGCAACAGTCCTTCCAGCACCAACATCAAGGCCAGCGCGCCCAGCAGCCAATCAAACATCGGGCTCGGCCGGCTTCAGCGCTTGGTCGGGGCCGCTGCAGCGCCCGCAGGGCTGGCCCCGCCGCGCATCGCCCGGAAAAAATCGCCGGACGGGTCAATCACCATCACATCGCTCTTGCTGCGGAAGGTGGCGCGGTAGGCCTCAAGGCTGCGGTAGAACTGCGCAAACTGCGGATCGCGACCGAAGGCGTCGGCATACATCGCCGAGGCCTTGCCGTCGCCCTCGCCCTTCAATTTCTGCGCGTCGCGGTAGGCCTCGGCGATGATCACTTCGCGCTGCTTGTCGGCATCGGCGCGGATTTTTTCACCCTCGGCTGCCCCTTGCGATCGAAGTTCGTTGGCCACCTGCTTGCGCTCGGACTCCATCCGCCGGTACACCGAATCGGTGATGTCAGCGACGAAATCAACCCGCTTGATCCGCACGTCGATGATCTCGATACCGAAGGCCTTGGCCTCGTCATTGAGCCGGGACCGCACATCCTGCATCACCTTGTCGCGTTCGGCGGCCAGCACCCCACGCACTGTTCGTTTGGTGATCTCTTCGTTGAAAGCCGCCTGCACGACAGGGCTGAGCCGGCTTTCGAGGTTGCGAATATCGACCCCGTTGTTGCGGATGAACTGGCGCGGCTCGGCAATGCGCCATTTCACCAGCCAGTCGATGACCAGGCTCTTCTTCTCGGCGGTGAAGATGGGCCGGGTCTCGGGGCTGTCGAGTGTCTGCACCCGCTTGTCCAGGAACACCACGTTCTGGAAGGGGGGCGGCAGCTTCAGTTTCAGGCCTGGTTCGCTGATGACCTCCTTGATCTCACCCAGCGCGTAAACCACCGCCAGTTGGCGCTGGTCCACGACGAACAAGGTAGACGCAAGCAGCATCAATGCCAGCAACGCGCCAGCGACGATCAATCCGATTCGATTCATATTGGGCTGGCTCAAGAATGGGGGCGTAGGCTCGGTCGATCAGCGACCGTCACGGTCGCGGCTGCGACCACCATCGCGCGAGCGCGCGTCGGCGCCGGCCGCACCGGCAGCACCGGTATCGGCAGGCACTGGGGTCGGCACCTGGCCTTGCGGGACCACTTGCACGGTGCCGGTCTGCATCAATTTGTCCAGCGGCAGGTAGAGCAGATTGCTGCCGCTGCGGGCATCCACCATCACCTTGCTGACGCTGGAGTAAACCTGCTGCATGGCGTCGATGTACATGCGGTCGCGGGTCACGCCCGGGGCCTTCTGGTACTCGGTGAGCACCGATCGGAAACGCTGCGCGTCACCGTCGGCCTGGGCCACGACGCGCTGGCTGTAACCGTCCGCCTCTTCGCGCAGGCGCGCGGCGGTGCCCCTGGCCTTGGGGATCACATCGCTGGCATAGGCCTGGCCTTCATTCTTGAAGCGGTCGCGGTCGGCACCGGCCTTGACCGCGTCGTTGAAGGCCGCCTGTACTTGCTCAGGCACCTGCACGTTCTGCACATTCACCGCCACCACCAGGATGCCTGCCTTGAGACGGTCCAGCTGGCCCTGGATCGACTTGACCAGGTCCGCAGCGATCGCGTCGCGGGCTTCGTAGAGCACCGAATCGACCTTGCTCTTGCCGACGATCTCGCGCACCGCCGACTCGCTGGCCTGCTCGACCGCCTTGTCAGGATCGCGGTTCTCGAACAGAAAATTCTTGGCGTCCTTCAAGCGGTACTGCACTGTGAAGCGGATGTCGATGATGTTCTCGTCCTGGGTCAACATCGACGAGTCACGCAGACCCGTGGTCTGGGCCACGCCGCTGCGGCCGATCTCGGCCGAGCGCAATTGAGTCACCGCCACGGTCTCGTGTGCCTGAAACGGGTAGGGCAGCCGCCATTGAAACCCCGCATCGACCGTGCTGCTGTAGCGCCCGAAGGTGGTGACAATCGACTGTTGGCCTTCCTGCACGATGAAGAAGCCGCTGCCGGCCCAGACCACCAACACCACGAACCCGATCAGACCGATGCCGATACCGGCGCTTTTGAGGTCGGGCTGGAAGCTGGGGCCGCCGCCCTCGCCCGGGTCGCGCCGGCCGGGTGGCGTGTTGCCACCGCCCTTGCCGCCGAAAAGGCCGTTGAGCTTCTTGTTGAAGTCGCGCCACAGTTCATCCAGATCGGGCGGCCCCTCGTTGCGGCCATTGGCCATCCACAGCGCTTGTGGCATCAGGCGCTGCCAGGCAGCAGTCAACCAAATCTGCCCGGCGTGAGCGCACGCCGACAAACGCTGCCCGAGGCGGACCTGTGGCTGGGTTTCTGGCGCGTCGGTGTTGGTAGATACGATCATGTTCGTGTGGTCAAAGATGGTAACGCGGCGTCGTCATTGGCCTGAGGGGCTTCGGCATCGAACACCGCTTCGTTCGTTGCGGAATCTGGGGGCTGACCCGCCGCTTTCAAGCCCTTGTCAAGGGCGGCTGCGGCAATCAAGGCGCGCAAGGCATCGAGCCCGGTGCCCTCGTGTGCGCTGACAAAAACACGGGGCACAACTGCACCGGCAGTGCCTTCAACCCAATCCTGCATTTCACGCGGCAGCGGGTCCATCCGGTCCACCTTGTTCATCACCAGGATCTGCGGCACACCGGTGGCGCCGATCTCGTGCAGCACGCGTTCGACCTCATCGCGCTGAGCCTGCAGCAGCGGGCTGGCCGCGTCAATCACGTGCAGGAGCAAGTCCGCATCGGTGGCTTCTTGCAGCGTCGCTTCGAAGGCCTCGACCAGCTTGTGCGGCAGGTCGCGAATGAAACCCACCGTGTCGGACAAGGACACGGTGGCGCCCAGGGCCTCGAGATAAAGCGCCCGGGTCGTGGTGTCAAGGGTGGCGAAGAGCTGATCGGCGGCAAACGCCTTGGCCTTGACCAGGGCATTGAACAGAGTGCTCTTGCCGGCATTGGTGTAGCCCACCAGTGAGACCCTGAAACTGCCACTGCTGCGCCGCTTGTCGCGTTGCGTGCCACGCTGACGCTTGACCTTCACCAGACGCGCCTTGAGCGATTTCACTCGCTCGTCGATCATGCGCCGGTCCAGTTCGATCTGTGCCTCCCCCGGACCACCGCGTTGGCCGGCACCGCCAGTCTGGCGCTCCAGGTGGCTCCAGCGCCGCACCAGGCGGCTGGCCAGGTACTGCAGGCGCGCCAGTTCCACCTGCAGCTTGCCTTCGTGGCTTTGTGCCCGCTGGGCAAAGATCTCCAGGATCAGCGCCGTGCGATCGGCAACCGCCACGCCGATGTGGCGCTCGAGGTTGCGCTGCTGCGCGGGCGACAGCGCCTGATCGAAGATCACGCACTCGGCGCCGTGCATCTGCACCAGGGTCTTGATTTCATCGGCCTTGCCACTGCCGACGAACAGGGCCGGATCGGGTGCCTTGCGCTTGGCGGTGATGCGCTCGACCGGCACGTCACCCGCGCTTTCGGCCAACAGGGCC
Source organism: Betaproteobacteria bacterium (assembly GCA_043756825.1). GTDB lineage: Bacteria > Pseudomonadota > Gammaproteobacteria > Burkholderiales > Burkholderiaceae_C > Pseudaquabacterium. The sequence continues at coordinate 7,169 of JAYUQJ010000004.1, forward strand.
AGTTCATCCAGGCTGGGGTCGAAGAACTGCCCACGACCGAAATCGACGCCCACCAGCACCACCAGCGCCGGCCCCGCCTGGGTCAGCGCGGGGCCGCTCTTGCCAATGGGATTCAAAGGGTCGGAGGCGGGCAGGCCGGCGTTGGGCTTCAAGCCGGGTCGGCCGGTTCAGCTGCGTGGAAGTTGACGGGACGGCCCGGCACCACGGTGGAGATGGCGTGCTTGTAAACCATCTGTGTCACGGTATTGCGCAGCAACACCACATACTGGTCAAAGGACTCGATATGCCCTTGCAGCTTGATGCCGTTGACCAGATAGATCGACACCGGCACATGCTCCTTGCGCAGCAGGTTCAAGAACGGGTCTTGCAGCAGTTGCCCTTTGTTGCTCACGATATGGCTCCGTGTTGAAAAGTTGAGATCATGACCTTATCACATCAGGGAAAACTCTGATCCGCTGCCGCAGCCGGCCGTGTGGGCAAAGCCTGCCCCCCGAAATCAAAAGCCCTGCTCCGACTCAGCTTTCGTCGAAAGGGTTCCGCGCCGATTTGAATTGAATGCGCAGCGGTGTGCCCGTGAGTTTGAAATGCTCGCGGATGCGGCCTTCGAGAAAGCGTTTGTAGGCCTCGGTGACATGTTCGAGCCCAGTGCCGTGGATCACCACGATGGGCGGGTTCATGCCGCCTTGATGTGCATAGCGCAGCTTGGGGCGGAAGGCGCCACTGCGCTGCGGCGCCTGGTGCTGGATCGCCTCCTGCAGCAGGCGGGTAAGAACCGGCGTGGGCATTTTGCGGACCGCCGACGCATGCGCCTCGGCGATTGCCTTCCACACCGGCGCCAGGCCCTGGCGCTTGATGGCCGAGATGCGCAGCACCGCGGCAAATTTCAGGAAGGGCAGCCGGTGCTCGATCGAGCGTTCCAGCGTCTCACGCTGGTAGCTGTCCACCGCATCCCATTTATTGATCGCAATCACCACCGCACGGCCGGCCTCGAGCACATAACCCGCGATGTGCGCGTCCTGGTCGCTGACGCCCTGGGTGGCATCGATCAGCAACAGCACCACATTGGCGTCGGAGATGGCCTGCAGGGTCTTGACCACCGAGAATTTCTCGATCGCCTCGAAGACCTTGCCCTTGCGGCGCAGGCCGGCGGTGTCGATCAACTCGAACTTCTGGCCGGCGCGCTCGAAAGGCACGCTGATGGCATCGCGCGTCGTGCCGGGCTGGTCGAAGGCGACCAGGCGCTCTTCGCCCAACCAGGTGTTGATCAGCGTGCTCTTGCCTACGTTGGGACGGCCCGCCACCGCCAGGCGGATCGGCTTGTCCTCGGCGGCCGCGTCGGCTTCCGCCTCCTCGGGCGCCGGAAAGTCGACCAGCGCCGCCTCGACCAAGCTGCGTATGCCCTGACCGTGCGATGCCGAGATCGGATGCGGCTGGCCCATGCCGAGCTCGTGGAACTCGGCCAGCAAGGGCGAATCGGCCAGGCCCTCGGCCTTGTTGACACACAACAGCACGCGCTTGTTGGCCGCCCGCAGGTAGCGGGCGATGTCGTGGTCCTGGCCCGACACGCCATTGCGTGCGTCGGTGACGAAGACCACCGCATCCGCCTCGGCCACCGCAGCCTTGGTCTGGGCCGCCATCATGGCCACGATGCCGGTGGGCTTCTCGGGCTCGAAGCCGCCGGTGTCGATGACGATGAACTCCTGCCCGCCCTGCCGGCCTTCGCCGTAGTGGCGGTCGCGGGTCAGGCCGGCATAGTCGGCCACGATCGCATCGCGGCTCTTGGTGAGGCGGTTGAAGAGGGTGGACTTGCCCACGTTGGGCCGCCCGACGAGGGCGATCACCGGTTTCATGGTCGTGGGCCTTGGTTCAGGGTGTCAGCAAGAAAACGCGGCCGGTCAGCCGTACGGGCATGCCGTCGCGGGCCGGCGGGCTTATTCAGGCCGGAAGGCAAACAGGCCACCATTGCGGGTGACCACCAGCACGGTGCTGCCCGACAGCACCGGCTGGGCCACCACCGGCGACCCGTCGGTGGGCAGGCGCAGCAGGGTGCGGCCATCTTCACGGGCCAGGAAATGCACCTGCCCCTCGGCGTCGCCGAACATCACGGTCTTGCCGGCTGACAGCGGAGCGCTCAGGCCGCGGTAGAGCAGCCGCTCGTGGGTCCAGGCCAACTCGCCGCCGCCGGCCCGCCAGGCGCTGACCCGGTCGGTGCTGTCGGCGCCGAAGACAAATTCGGCATCCCCGCCCAGGGCCTTTTGCCCGCCGGCAGTGCGGCTCCAGCGCAAGCTGGCGCGCTCGGCGCCTGCAGCGCCGCTCAGCGCCACGCAGCCGACGGCAGTCTGGAAGGCCCGGGCGCACAGGCTGTCGCCCACCCGCAGCAAGGGGCCGACCAGATCGTTCAGCCGCTCAACCTCATTGGTGCCCCGAGGCGAGGTGACGGCCAATTCCCACCGCACGCTGCCGGTGGTGGGATCGACCCCCAGCATCAAGGCACCGATGCCGGCCACCAGGGTGTTTTTGTAGGCCGCCAGCACCGCCGGCTGGGCCAGGGTGAGGGCTTCGCCCGGGCGCTGCAGGGTCCAGAGGCGGCGCCCGTCCAACACGTCAAACGCATGCACCACCCGGTCCACACCGACCACGAAGACCCGCTCGCCGGCGACCAGGGGCGCGGTGCTGCTGCGCGACGCGAGCGAGGCAGACCACAGTCGCACACCCTTGTCCAGCACGACCAATTCGTTGTCGCGCGTGACCACTGCGGCAAAACGACCATCGCTGCCGACCCCGGCACTCAGGCGGCTGCCGGCCTGCCCGCGCCAGCGCTCGGCCCCCGTCTGTGCGTCGAGCGCCAGCACGGTGCCGTCGCTGCCGGCCACGACGAAGGCGCCGTCACGCGCCGCCACGCCCAGCGGAAACTGCACCGACTCCAGCCGCGCCGACCAGACCAGCCTGCCACCGATCTGGGGCGAAACCGTCTCCAGCAGGGTGGGTTTGGGCTTGTCGGCTGCGCAGCCGGCCAGGGCCGCCATCAGCCCCGCCGAACCGGCCAGCAACAGCCGGGCCACCCAGGCGCCGGCACGCACGGGTGTTCGACCCCGCCGGCTCATGGAGCAGCCCCGGACGCCGGCTGTGCCGGCGCGGGTGGCGAGCCCAGCGCGGTGAGCTTGGCCTCCACCAGGCGCCGGTAGTCGACCTTCTCGTCCATCCCAGCCCAGGCAGCCTGGTAAGCGGTACGGGCCTCGGCCGGCTTGCCCTGGGCCAGCAGCACGTCGCCGCGGCGGTCCGCCACCAGCCCGACAAACAGCTTGCTGCTGTCGGCCTCCAGCGTCTTCAGGGCCAGGTCGTATTGCTTGGCATCCAGCTGCAGGCCAGCCAGGCGCAGGCGGGCTACGCTGCGGTACTCGTCCTCCTGCGCGTTTTCACTGACCCAGGCCAGGCTGGCCTTGGCGGCATCGACCTGGCCTTTGTCATATTGCAGCCTGGCCGCCAGCAAGCCGCCTTGCTGCGCAAACACCGTGCGGCCATAGCGATCCTTCAAGTCGGCAAAGACCTGGCCGGCCTTGCCGACATCACCGGCCGCAGCGGCCTTGTCGAGTTCGTCGAACATCGCACTGGCCTTGACCGCCTGGTCGCGCTGGTACCAGCCCCAGGCATTCCAGCCGGCAAACGCCAGCAGGCAAAGCGTGACGACCCAGGTGATGAGGTTGCCGCGCTGCTTCCAGAACGCCTTGAGGTCGTCGAGTTGTTCCTGCTCTTGCAGGTCGAGTGAGTTCGCCATGAAGCGCCTGTTGCCAATGCTCTGGATTCGAAGAAAGGGATTATGCGTTGCGCAGTTGCTGCGCCCACCCGGCGACGTCTGCCAGGGCGCGCAGCAGCTGGGGCGCCGCAGGGTCGCGCAGGGCTTTGATCGCCACCTGGCCCTGCGCCAGTTCGTCACCGCCAAACACCAGCGCGTAGCGTGCGCCGCTGGCGTCGGCCTTCTTGAACTGCGACTTCATGCTGCCCAGGCCGGCCGCGCCGCCCGCGTGCATCACCACCGCCAGGCCGGTGGCACGCAAGGCCTCCACGGTGACGATGGCCACGCTCAGGTGTGCTGCATCCGGCAGCACCGCATAGGCGTCCGGCGGGCTGGGTGGCGGGCCCAGGCCGCTTTGCTGCAGCAGGTCGAGTACCCGCTCCAGGCCCATGCCCCAGCCGACGCCCGGCGCGGGCTTGCCGCCGATGAGTTCGACCAGGCCGTCATAGCGGCCACCGCCGCAGATCGTGCCTTGCGCCCCGAGCCGGGTGCTGACCCATTCGAAGACCGTGTGGGTGTAGTAGTCCATGCCCCGCACCAGGCGCGGGTTGAGGACATAGGGCTGGCCGACCGCGTCGAGCGCTGAGGTCACTGCGTCCAGGTGCTTGCGCGAGGCCTGGCCCAGGAAGCCCATCAGCTGCGGCGCTGCATTCACCAGGTCCTGCATCGCCGGGTTCTTGGTGTCGAGGATGCGCAGCGGATTGCTGTGCAGCCGGCGCTGGGCTTCGGCGTCCAGCGACTCGCGGTGCGCCTCCAGGTAGGCGATCAGGGCGGCGCGGTGGGCACGGCGTTCATCGGGCACGCCCAGGCTGTTGATCTCCAGGCGCACATCCGGCAGGCCCAGGTCACGCCACAGCGCGCGGCACATCAGGATCACCTCGGCGTCGGTCTCGGGCCCGCCGAAGCCCAGCGCCTCGACACCGACCTGGTAGAACTGGCGGTAGCGACCGCGCTGCGGCCGCTCGTGGCGGAACATCGGGCCGATATAGAACAGGCGCTTGCCACCGTCATAGAGCATCGAATGCTCGATCGCTGCGCGCACCACACCGGCGGTGTTCTCGGGGCGCAGGGTGAGCTTGTCACCGTTCATCGCGTCCTCGAAGGAATACATCTCCTTCTCGACGATATCGGTCACCTCGCCCAGCCCGCGTACAAACAGCGCGGTGGGCTCGACGATGGGTGTGCGGATATTGAGGTAGCCATAGCGGCGCATCAGCGCTCGCACGGTGTCCTCCAGCCACTCCCAGCGCGCCGATTCCGGCGGCAGGATGTCATTCATGCCTTTGACGGCTTGCAGGGTATCGGCCATGGGATGGGGCTGCCCGGCGGGCGGGCTGCGGATCAGCGGGGTTGCAGGGGACAGCGCGGGCAGGCTGGCGGCCGGGTTTGCCGGGCAGTCAAGCCACAGCGGGGGGCGAAGGCGCGGGCCGGGGCCCGCCTCAATGGGCAGCCGTGGCCGCGCCGAAACGCCGCTCGATATAGCCTTCGACGATGCGGTGGAACTCTTGCGCGATGTTGTCACCGCGCAAGGTCATGGCCTTCTGGCCGTCGATGAAGACCGGCGCGGCCGGTGCCTCGCCGGTGCCGGGCAGGCTGATGCCGATGTCGGCATGCTTGCTTTCGCCCGGGCCGTTGACGATGCAGCCCATCACCGCGAGCTTGAGGTTCTCGACGCCGGGGTACTTGGCCTTCCACACCGGCATCATCGCGCGCAGGTGGTCGTCGATCTGCTTGGCCAGCTCCTGGAAGGTGGTGCTGGTGGTGCGGCCGCAACCCGGGCAGGCCGTGACGCTGGGGTTGAAGTGGCGCAGGCCCAGGGCCTGCAGGATTTCCAGCGCCACCGCCACCTCCTGGGTGCGGGCCTCGCCGGGCTGTGGCGTGAGACTGACCCGGATGGTGTCGCCGATGCCCTGCTGCAGCAGCTGGCCCATGGCCACCGCCGAGGCCACCGTGCCCTTGGTGCCCATGCCGGCTTCGGTCAGTCCCAGGTGCAAGGGGTAGTCACAGCGCGCGGCCAGGGCCTGGTAGACCGTGATCAGGTCCTGCACGCCACTGACCTTGCAGCTGATGAGGATCTGGTTGGCATCCATGCCCAGCTCGCGGGCCCAATCGGCCGACTGCAAGGCCGACTTGATCAGGGCCTGGTACATCACCTGCTTGGCGTCCCAAGGCGCGGCGCGGCGGGCGTTGTCGTCCATCATCCGGGCAAGCAGTTCCTGGTCCAGGCTGCCCCAGTTGACGCCGATGCGCACCGGCTTGTCGTGGCGCAGGGCGGCCTCGATCATCGCGCTGAACTGGCGGTCGCGCTTGTTGCCCTTGCCGACATTGCCGGGGTTGATGCGGTACTTTGACAAGGCTGCCGCACAGTCGGGGTGCTCGCTCAGCAGGGTGTGGCCGTTGTAGTGGAAATCGCCGATCAGCGGCACGTCGATGCCCATGCGGTCGAGCTGCTCGCGGATCGCCGGCACTGCCCGGGCGGCTTCCGGCGTGTTGACCGTGATACGCACCATTTCCGAGCCGGCGATGACCAGCTCCTTGACCTGGATCGCGGTGCCAATCACATCGACCGTGTCGGTGTTGGTCATCGACTGCACCCGCACCGGCGCGTCACCGCCCACGGTGACCACCCGCTCACCCCAGACCACGCGGGCCTGGCGCGAGCGCCGCAGGGCCGGGGCGGCGGCCGGGATCAGCACCGGGAGGTCGTCATCGAGTGTCATGGCAGGAAGGGGATGTTGCGGCAAGCCACCGGGGCCGGTGTCACTGCAGGCTGAGGTTGGCGATGTTGTCACGCCTGGCCGAGCTGAGGTCGACCGGTTGGCCGCGCAACAGCACCTCGGTGCCAGCCGCATTGCCCACGCGCAGGCGCACCGGCAAGACCGGCGACAGCGACAGTACCTCGCCGGCCGGCACCAGCCGAGCCACCAGGGTCTGGTTGTTGGCATCCACCGCCTGTACCCAGGTGTCCTGCAGGGCACGCACGCTCAACACCCCGCTCTGGCCCGCAGGACCGCTGGCCGGGGCAGCAGGCTGCCCGGCATCGGCCGCGGGCGTGGCCGGACCGGCCAGCATCGGCGCGTTGCCGCCCAGCGGGCCCGACGCGGCCACCGCCGCGATGCCGACCCCGGCTGCGCCGGCCAGCAAGGACGACGCGGCCGCCTCGCCCGCCAGCGGCAAAAGCGGCACGCCGGCAGTGCCGGAGGCCGCCGCTTCCGGTGGCATGACCGGTGCCGCCGCGCCCGCGACCGGGTCGCGCAGCGCACCGGCGGGCACCAGCACGAAAGCCGCCGCTGCCAACAGCAGCAAGGCCACCAGCCACAGCACCGGACGCCGCCATGGCGCCCAGTCGGACGGCAGTCCGCGGCTGCCGTGTTCGCGAAAAGGCGTGTTCAGGCCACCGTCGACCCGGCCCAGCGCGTCCGGCGGCGAGCCCGGCAGCAAAGCCAGCACCGGCACCGGATCGATGCGCAGCGCGCGGCACATCGCCTGGGCCAGCGCCCGGGTGAAGGTGGTGTCCACCAGTTCGTGGTAGCGGCCGGCCTCCAGCGCCTCCAGGCGCGCCGGCGGCACTTTCATGGCCGCCGCCAGGGCGGCGATATGCAGCCCCTGTTGCTGGCGCGCGGCCCGCAGCAGGGCGCCAGCGCCACCGGTCTCGGCGGCGCTTGAAGCGGGCGGGGCCGAGGGCACAGCCGGGTAGGGTTCAGTCATCAAATCGACCCCGCGCATACAGGGCGGCTTCTGGGGATTGCGGAAAACGGCTGCGCAGCAAATCGCCGTTCTGGCGTACCGACGCATCGCGCCCGAGCTTGTGGTCGATGCGCAGCGCCAGCCACAGTGTCTGCGGATTGACCGCCGCTGGCACCTCATTGACCCGGCCGATGTAGAAGCGCGCGCGCTCCAGGTCCTGGCGCTGCATCAACACCTCGGCCAGGTTGAGACCGGCGCTCGGGTTGGCGGGGTCCAGTTCGTAGGCCCGCATCAGCGCAGCCTCGGCCTCGGGCCACTTCCGATCGCGTCCAAAACAGACCCCGCGGGCCAGCTGGGTGCGTGCCACATCGCGGTACTCGGGCAGTGCCAGCAGTGCCGCAAACTGGGCCTGCGCCGGGCCGAACCGACCGCGCTGACACCAGAACCAGGCCTGGTTGTGCAGCACCGACCCATCGCGCGGATCGATCTGCAGGGCCCGCGAAAAACTGTCTTCGGCGAGACGGTCTTCGCCCATGGCGGCATAGATGAGGCCGCGCAGGTTGAAGCCATCCACCAATTGGGGCTGAACCTGCAAGGCCAGCTTGACCTCGTCCAGCGCGGTTTCCAGCTGACCCTGGCCGAAGTAGGCCCCGGCCAGCTCCATCCGCACCTGGGCACGGCGGTCAACATCGGTCTGGTCGGACGCGGTGGCGATCGGTCGCGGTGAATCGCCCTGACCAGGCGCAGGGCCGGCGCAGCCGGCCCAGCCCAGCGCCGCAACACAGGTCAACGCCAGTACCTGCCGCTGCAGGTTTCGGCGGCTCGGCTGCGCCATGCGGCTCATGCCGACCCCACCGAGGGCTGGATCCGGATGGCGGGGCGGGTCAGGCGGGCCTGCACCTGGGTGCGGTCTTGCACCTCGCCGGCCAACTGGCCGCAGGCCGCCTCGATGTCGTCGCCCCGCGTCCGGCGCACCGTGGTGACGATGCCGGCGTCCTGCAACTGGCGGGCAAAAGCCGCCACCCGCTCAGGCGGCGAGCGCCGCAGCCCGGACGCAGGGAATGGGTTGAAGGGGATCAGATTGAGTTTGCAGGGCACCGGCGGCACGCCGGCATGGCCGCTGACCAAGGCAATCAGCTCGCTTGCCTGGGCCGGCCCGTCATTGACGCCGTCGAGCATGCAGTACTCGAAGGTGATGAAGTCACGCGGTGCAGCCGCGAGGTAGGCCCGGCAAGCCGACAGCAACTCGGCCAGCGGGTACTTGCGGTTGAGCGGCACCAGTTGGTCGCGCAGGGCATCGTTGGGCGCATGCAGCGACACCGCCAGCGCCACCGGGCAATCGCGTTGCAGACGCTCGATCATCGGCACCACGCCCGAAGTGGAAACCGTCACACGCCGGCGCGACAAGCCATAGCCATGATCGTCCAACATCACCCGCAGCGCCGGCACCAGCGCCGCGTAGTTCTGCAGCGGCTCGCCCATGCCCATCATCACCACATTGCTGATGACCCGTTCGCCGGGCGCCGCAGCCAGACGCTGGCGCAGATGGTGCTCGGCAAACCAGAGCTGGGCAAGGATCTCGGCACTGCTCAAATTGCGTGAAAAGCCCTGGTGACCGGTCGAGCAGAAACGGCAACCCACCGCGCAGCCGGCCTGCGACGAGACGCAGAGCGTGCCGCGATCGGCCTCGGGGATGAAGACGGTTTCAACCGCATCGCCGCCGCCCACGTCAAACAGCCACTTGATGGTGCCGTCGGCAGACGCCTGCTCGCTGAGTATCTTGAGAGGCCGCACCTGCGCCGCCGTGGCCAGCTTGTCGCGCAAGGATTTCGCCAGGTCAGACATGCGGGTGAAATCGGCCTCGCCCTTCTGGTGGATCCAGCGGAACAACTGCACCGCGCGAAACCGCTTCTCACCCAGACCAGCGCACCAGGCGCTGAGCCCGTCGAGATCAAAGTCCAGCAAGTTGACCGGGTGGGCGGTCACGGCCGGCACCTCGGGCGAGCGTGAGATTGCAGCGATAGGGTTCGTCCGGCCGCCAGTCAGCGGCTGTAGACGTTCATGCCGGGGAAGAAGAACGCCACCTCGGCCGCAGCGGTCTCGGGCGCGTCCGAGCCATGCACCGCATTGGCGTCGATGGAGTCGGCGAAATCGGCGCGGATGGTGCCCTTGTCTGCCTTCTTGGGGTCGGTGGCACCCATCAGATCGCGGTTCTTGGCGATGGCACCCTCACCCTCCAGCGCCTGGATCATCACCGGGCCGGAAATCATGAACTCGACCAGGTCCTTGAAAAAGGGCCGGGCCTTGTGCACCGCATAGAACTGCTCGGCCTCGCCGCGCGACAGGTGCGCCATCCTGGCCGCAATCACCTTGAGGCCGGCGGCCTCGAAACGGGCGTAGATCTGGCCGATCACGTTCTTGGCGACGGCGTCGGGCTTGATGATCGAGAGCGTGCGTTCGATGGCCATGTTTTCTCCTGAAATCGTTGGCGCTAAGGTAAACCCGACATTCTAGCGTGGGCAGGTGTCAGCATCGAGGCATCCCGACACGGCCCTCGGGCCATGGGCCTGCCCCGATCAGGCCTGCCTTCAGCGCCCGCCCCGGCGGCCACCGCCACCACCGCTGCCACCACCGCCGCTGCCACCTCGGCGTCCACCGCTACCGCTACCGCTACCGCTACCGCCACCGCCACCGCCACCACCGCCGCTGTTGCCCTGGAACTTGCGGACAAATGCGTCAGCGCCGATATAGCCCATGGAGGTCTTCATCGGATCGGGCTGGCCACCGGCCGCACCGCCTCCCTTGCGAGGGCCGCCGTCTGCGCCGCCGCCAAATCCGCGCGGCTTCTGGACAAAGCGCTTGTCGTAGGTCTGCTCCAGCGGATTGGGAATCGGGCCGTCCTCGGGGATCTCGCGCCGCGGCTGTCGGGCTTCGCGTATCGCGCGCTTGTCGAAGGTTTGCATCAAGGGGTTGGGGATCGCCGCAAAGTTCTCGGTATCCCGGTCCTCGTCGTGGTCGGGCGAGTTGTCGGGCGCCCGGTCGCGCCGCTCGTTGCGGCGGGCCGGCCCCTTGTCAAAGCCAGCAGCCGGCGCGGCCTGCCGCTCGGCCGGCCGCGCCGGCCGGTCGGGCCGGTCCGGGCGTTGCGGCGCACCATTGCGGCGGTTGTTGCCCTGGCCGGGGTGGGCCTG
>JAYUQJ010000005.1:0-6112 GCA_043756825.1 Betaproteobacteria bacterium
CAGCCATGCCCAGTGGCATGGCGAGGATTTGCAACGCCGCCACAGCGGCAAATCCACGGTTTTATGTCGCGAATAGCGTTGAACACTGCACTAGACACCGCCCGTGTCAGCCCGGCTGCTGTTTATGTGCCTGCCCTGCCAGCGGTGCCGCCATGCCGCAGCAGCGCACCTGAGAACGTCTGCGTCTGCGCGTCGTCGCGGATCGTGACTTCGCCGTTCACAAGCACATGGCGGTAGCCGCTGGCGCGCTGGATGCGCCGCCACTCACCGCCCGGCAGGTCGTGGACGATCTCCTCGGGCAGCACGGCGAGGTTCTCGAAGTCGTAGACGATGATGTCGGCGGGCGCGCCTTCCACCAGCACGCCGCGCCCGGTGAAGCCAGCCACCATGGCCGGCAGCGCCGACAGGCGCCAGTGCGCGTCTTCCAGCGAGATCATCTTGTGCTGGCGCACCACCTTGCACAAGGTTTCGGTGGGGTAGCGGCCGGCAGTCAGAAACTTGGTGTGGGCGCCGCCGTCGGACACGCCGAACAGCACATACGGGTCGTCGACGATCTCCTTCAGGTGGTCGATGCGGCCGTTGGGCGACGCGGCGAAGAACTCGGTCTCCAGCGCTTCTTCCACCGCGATGTCCAGCATCACGTCGACCGGGTCCTTGCCCATCTTCTGCCCGGCCAGCGCCAGCGTGTGGTCCAGCCACTGCTGGTGCTTGGGCAGCTTGGGCCCGGTGATCACGATGCCCTGGATCGGGCCGGTGGCCGTCTGCGGCAGCTGCGTTTTCAGTGCCGCGCGGCGGGCCGGGTCGCCCAGCTTCGCAATGCGCTCGGCCAGCGTGCCGGTGGTGGCCTCGCGCCAGGCCGGTGAGTCGTCGAACAGGTTCCAGTCCTGGAAGGTGAAGGCAAAGCCGGCGTCGGTGGTCAGCCCCTGGCCTACCACCCGGATGCCGCGCTCGCGGCAGCTTTGCAGCCAGCGCAACACGCGCCGGTGGATGTCGGGGCGGTGGTCAAAGGCCTGCACCACGTTCATGATCATCGGCCGGCCCGAAATGCTGGCCATCTCTTCGTAGAAAGCCTGATCTCGCGCGTTGTCGCCCGAGATCAGAAGCATCTGCATGAAGCCTGCGTTGCGTTCGCGCAGCACCTGGGCCAACACCCGGCAGGTGTCGTCATGCATCACGTCGGTGGGCATCGGCGAGCCGTCGAAATCACGCTGCACCGAGGCCGGGCCGTCGGGCAGCATGCGTTGGGCCGACCAGCCGCAACCGCCAGCGTCCATGGCCTCGTTCAACAGTCGGCGCAGTTCGGCGTGCTCGGCGTCGGTGGGGCGCCGGCCGGCCTTGGCGTCATCGAAGCCCAGCACCCACACCAGCATCGGGCCGACCGGCACATACGGCAGGATATTCACCGCCTTGGGCGTGCGCTCCACGCTGTCGAGAAACTCGGGATAGGTCACCCAATCCCAGGGCATGCCGGCGGCCATCGATGCCAGCGGAATCGCCTCGACCCGGGTCATCGACAGCATGGCGCGCTCACGCATTTCAGGCTTGACTGGCGCAAAGCCGAAGCCGCAGTTGCCGATGGCCACCGAGGTGATGCCGTGCCAGCCCGACAGGGTGCAGTACGGGTCCCAGAACACCTGGGCGTCGTAGTGGGTGTGCAGGTCGATGAAGCCGGGAGCGACGACCAGGCCGGTCGCATCGATCTCTTCATCGGCCCGGCCGGGCGGAATGTGCCCGATTGTGGCGATCACGCCAGCCAGGATGCCGATATCGCCCCGGTACCGGGCAGCGCGGGTGCCGTCCACGATCATGCCGTTGCGAATCACCTTGTCGTAATGCATCTGCTGCGCCTTGTGTGCGTTGCTGGCAGGTGTCGACGGGCAGGTTGCCGCCACGCCGACCCTGGATCAACCTTCGCACCTTGCAGATGCTGCGTCAACGGGGTCAGCCCTTGGCGCAAACCCCTTACCCCCCGACGCGACGGGTCCACGCACCTTGTCATGTCGCGGCTGGAGCGCATGCAGCGGCTGGCAGCGCGGGTGCCAAGGCCCTTTGCAGGGCGCGTCGGACCAGTGGCCCGGCCCCTCGCCAGGCACAAACAGTCCACCGGACTGTTTGTCTCCAGGCCCAGCAGCTGCACCCGATCCGTTTTCACGGCGTGCTGGCACCCGAGGCCAAGCTGCGCGCGCTGGTGCTGCCGCAAGAGCCCGGGTCAGCTGCGCAAACCACACGGCTCGCTCAATGCGAAGCCGGCGTGCCGGGGCTGCAAGTCCGCGGGCCTCATCCCGCAGAGGGGGAAGACCGGGCTGTTCGCCGCATCGGCCGGCGCTGCGCCGCCTAAACTCGTCCGGGATGTGCAGCCACCGCGACCCGTCACGCACAGCCTGTCTTGCCGGCCTGCTCGTGCTCATGGTTCTGGCTGGCACTGCGGCGTGGGCGGCCGGCCCGGCACCGGGCTCGACCTCGGGCCGCGCGGTCGTCAAGCGCCACACCGCCCCCAAAGCGGTGGCGCCCACCCCGCCGCCCGATGACGCCCTGCCGCCTGCGGTGGCCGAGGCCCTGCAGCAGGCTCAGGTGCCGGCCGACGCGCTGGCCGCCATCGTGCTGCCCGTCAGCACCCAGCGGGCCGCGCCCCGGGGCCGGGCCGGCGCGCCGCGCGGTCCCGGCCTGCCAGGGCCGCGCTGGCAAGTGCAGGCCGACCGGCTGATGCAGCCGGCTTCGACCATGAAGCTGGTCACCAGCGTGGTGGCGCTGGACCGTCTGGGGCCCAACCACCGCGGCTTTACCGAGCTGCTGACGCAGGCACCGCAAAACGGCGATGTGCTGGTCGGTGACCTGGTGCTGCGCGGCGGCGCCGACCCCGAACTGGGCCTGATGCAGATGTGGTCCCTGATGAGCGAGCTGCGCTGGGCCGGCATCCGCGAGATCGCTGGCGACATCGTGCTCGACCGCACCTTGTTCCGGTTTGCGCCGGGCGACCTGGCCGCCGGGCCCTTTGATGAGAAGCCCGAATTTGCCTACAACGCGGCGCCCGACGCGCTGCAGCTCAACAACAACCTGCTGGGCCTGGAGCTGTCGTCCGAGGGCAATGGCCGGGCCGGTGGCGTGGTGGCGCGTTTGCTGCCGCCCCTGCCCGGCCTGGAGATCGACACCAGCGGCTTGCGGGTGGCCCAGCGCCCGTGCAGCGAATGGGCCGACGACTGGCAGAGCCCGCCCCGGGCCAGCGAGCCCGAACCGGGCCGCTTGCGCATCAACCTGCAGGGCAGCTTTCCCAAGGGCTGCACCCAGCGCACCGCCTTGGCCCTGATCGAGCGCACGGCCCTGGCCGAGCGCCATCTGCGCTGGGTCTGGGAGGGCCTGGGCGGCCAATGGCGCGGTCGCCTGCGTGAGGCCACTTCACCCCTGATCGCAGCCCTGGCCCCGGCTGCGGTCCTGGCCAACCGGGTGCCCGCCCATGCCGCGAAGGGCGGCAGCTGGGTCACGCCGGGGGTGGCCTGGGCCGGGGTGCCGGGCGCCACGCCGCCGGGGGTGCGGGTGCTGGCGCGGCGCTTGTCCCGGCCCTGGGGCGAGGTGATGCGCATGATGAACAAGCAGTCGGACAACCCCAGCACCCGGCTGCTCTACCTGTCGCTGGGCCTGGCCGGCATGGCCGAAGACCCGCTGGCGCCCACCGCCGAGCTGGCGGCCCGCAGCGTGGCCGCCTGGTTCGCCGAGCAGCGCATCCCCGCGCTCGGCCTGGTGGTGGACAACGGCTCGGGCCTGTCGCGCAGCGAACGCATCAGCCCGCGCCAGATGGCGCAGATGCTGCAGGCTGCGCAGGCCGGGCCCTGGGGCGCCGAGCTGATGATGAGCCTGCCGGTCGTGGGTGTGGACGGCACCATGCGCAACCGCCTCAAGACCGGTCCGGCCGCCGGCCGCGCCCGCCTGAAGACCGGCACCTTGAAGAATGTGGTGGCACTGGCCGGCTATGTGCCCGACGAGACCGGCCGCTGGTGGGCGGTGGTGGCGATGGTCAACCACGACCTGGCGGTGCAGGCCCGCCCGGCGCTGGACGCGCTGATCGACTGGGTGGCCGCCGGCGGAATGGTGGACGGCGGCGTGGCGCGGCGCGGGCGCTAGCAAAGCAACCAGTCGGGGCGATGTGGTGGCAACGATGACAACACCCGGAAAGAAGGTTGCCGATGAGTTCTACATACACCTGTCGGCGGTCGAAGAGATCCAGGATGAGTCCGCACGGCAAGCCGTCGAGCAAGCTATCCGAGGCGTGCCGCCCGCAACCCTATACCCGCCGAATGTTGCGAAGGTCAGCCTACGAACGGGGCGTGTATCGCTGCTGTGCTATCCCGATTTCTTTGACTTGCCATTCCCCGCGCTTGCGGCAAGCTGGGTGTTCCAGGTAGGCGCTGCAATGCCGAACTGGCACAGAACCTACGCCGAGTCACTGAACCCGCCCATACTGCACCGCAAGGAGCTACTGCTCCGCTCGTCGCATCCACAGTACGACCGCTGGGCGCGGACCACAGCGACGGCCGAGAGCCTTGGGCTCTTCGATGACGTTGCAACTATCGGCTTCCGACTCAACTGGAACCGGCTCATTCAGAGCAAGGGCTATTGCCTTGTCGGTGACGAGTTCCTGCCCATTGGGAACGACGTTAGCGGCAGTGCCGACTTCTTCGCGGGTCAAGTATCAGATGGACTGATTCAACGCCACCTGACCGCACTGTCTAGAACCAGCCTATCGGCTCCGGTGCAAATGCTCATCCGACATGACTTGCTGCGGCCCGGCGTCACCTTCTTCGACTATGGCTGCGGCCGAGGCGGCGACGTTGCTGCGCTCCGCTCAGACGGACTCGCCGCCAGCGGGTGGGACCCGCACTACCTACCCGGTGCGCCGATCACCCCTGCCGATGTCGTCAATCTGGGGTTCGTCGTCAACGTCATCGAAGACCCGGCCGAGCGAATCGAAGCCATCACAATAGCGTTTCGGCTGGCGAGAACCGCGCTGTCCATCGGCGTCATGCTCTACGGCGGTGACTGTCCCGGCAAACCCTATCGCGACGGCTTCCTCACGTCACGCAACACCTTTCAGAAGTACTTCTCGCAGAGCGAGCTGAAGGACTACATCGAGCAGGCACTGCAACGCGACGCGTTCATGGTCGGACCTGGCGTCGCCCTTGTTTTTGCAAGCACCGAAGCCGAGCAGCGCTTCAGCGCCAGCCGCTACCGACGCAAGGATGTTGCCCTGCGACTCTTGGCCACGCGTGCGCCCAGGTCGATCAAGACAAAGACCATCCACGAAGTCAAAACACGCGAGCTGCGACCCCCCCGCCTTTCCGGGGCGGAACAGCAGTTCACCGCAGCACGGCCGCTCCTTGATGAGCTTTGGGCAGCGACGCTCGATCTTGGCCGCGCACCCAAGGCCGAAGAAGTCACCAACCTCGCAGCAATCGACGCTGACCTTGGCGGGCTGCCCAAGGCACTACGCCTCCTAGCCCGCCACTACGACCGGACGATGCTTGAGGCGGCGGCCGAGGCGCGTGCAGACGATGTCCGTCTCCTGATGGCAACGCAGCAGTTTGCGAAGCGGCCTGCCTATCGGCATCTTGAGCCGAGGCTGCAGCGCGACATCAAGGCATTTTTCGGAGACTATCGGTCAGCACAGGCAGCGGGCCTGCGGCTCTTACACGATGCGGCAGATCCCGCAAAGATTCTCGCAGCGTGCCGGCTCGCCGCGACGCAAGGCCTTGGCTGGCTCGATGCGGAACACTCGCTGCAGCTTCATATCTCCCTGGTTGAACGCCTTCCCGCGCTCCTTCGCGCCTATGTCACCTGCGGCCTGATCATCTGGGACGCACTCAGCGACGTGCAGATCGTCAAGATTCACATTGCCTCCGGCAAGCTGACTCTGATGGAATTCGAGGCCTTCGACGAAGACCCCCTTCCGCGACTACGGCGCCGCGTCAAGGTAATTGTTCGCAAGCTGGACTGCGATGTCTTTGAGTACGGCAGCCCTGCCTACCCAAAGCCCATCCTGTATCGCAAGAGCCGCTACCTGCATGAAGACCATCCAAACTATGCCGAGCAACTCGGCTTCGATCAGGCCATAGAGCGATCA
>JAYUQJ010000006.1:0-6096 GCA_043756825.1 Betaproteobacteria bacterium
CTCACCATGGGGGCTGCGGATCGCGACGCGCTGGCGGCGTTCATGGCGACCGAGTAACGCGAAGCGAACGCTACCAGGCGGGTGCAAGCCAATCTCGCCGCCGCAACCGCGCCGATTCCTTCAGCGGAGAATATCACAGCGCAGGTAATTCTCGGCACGAACATTGCTTTGAGGTAATCTGGCTGAAAAAACTCGGGGGTGCGGCAATGCAACGCCTGTCCTCGGTTGCGTCGCAAGCATGTCGATATCGGCACACGGATCGTCGTCCCCAACCTCAAGCTGAAATACGACCAGTCGAATCCGACCGGCCACGGGATCATCTTCCTGAGCCCGAGCCTTCATGTGTACTGCTACGTCGCGCCGGGTGGGGTCTGATCAGGCAGCGTTGCCGGCGTGCCGGCGACGGCGCGGCGTTGCGCGTTGGCCTGCCCAGCGTGTACTACTGGCACCATGGCTGGGGAATTATCGACAGGCGAACCAATGGTGGAGGCGACCGGGATTCCGCTGCTGCGTATCGACGCAGTTGTGAAGAAATTCGGAAACTTCAAGGCGGTGGACCGGCTGTCGCTCGACATCCGGGCCGGCGAGTTTTTCGCGCTGCTGGGTCCGAGCGGCTGCGGCAAGACCACGCTGTTGCGGCTGATTGCCGGGGTGCATGGCGCCGATGCCGGGCGGGTGGTGTTCGATGGCGAGTTGGTCGACGCCCGCAACCGGGCCCAGCTCTACCGCTTGCGCCGGCGCCTGGGCATGCTGTTCCAGTTCGGCGCGCTGTTCACCGACCTGTCGGTGTACGACAACGTGGCCTTCCCATTGCGCGAGATGACCGATCTGCCCGAGGCGCTGATCCACGACATCGTGCTGATGAAGCTCAATGCGGTGGGCCTGCGCGGTGCCGCCAAGCTCAAGATCAGCGAGGTCTCGGGCGGCATGGCCCGGCGCATCGCGCTGGCCCGCGCCATCGCCCTCGACCCCGAACTGATCATGTACGACGAGCCCTTTGCCGGCCTGGACCTGATCTCTATGGGCGTGGCGGCCAAGCTGATCCGCACCCTGAATGACGTGACCGGTGCCACCTCGCTGGTGATCTCGCACGATGTGCCCGAGTGCATGTCGATCAGCGACCATGTGGTGTTGCTGGCCAATGGCGGGCGCATCGTGGCCCAGGGCACGCCGGCCGAGCTGATGAACTCCACCGAGCCGGAAGTGCGCCAGTTCGTGCGCGGCGAGCCCGACGGACCGGTCAAGTTCCATTACCCGGCGCCCGAGATGGCCGACGATTTCGGCCTGTCGGCCGGCGGCGGGGCCGGGCGATGAACGGCCTGTCCGCGCTGGGCGCGCGCGCGCTGCAGGTGCTGCAGGGCTGGGGCCACGGCGCGCTGTTCTTTGTCGATCTGTTGCGCGTGCTGCCCCAGGCCCTGCGCCGCTTCGGCCTGGTGGTGGTGCAGATGCATGCCATCGGCAATCGCTCGCTGGTGATCATCCTGGCCTCTGGCCTGGCCGTGGGCTTTGTGCTGGCCTTGCAGATGTACTACGCGCTGGTGGCCTATGGCGCCGCCGAATCGCTGGGCCTGGTGGTCAACCTCACCTTGGTGCGCGAGCTCGGGCCGGTGGTCACCGCGCTGCTGTTTGCCGGCCGGGCCGGCACCTCGCTGACCGCCGAAATCGGCCTGATGAAGGCCGGCGAGCAACTGGCCGCGATGGAGCTGATGGCCATCGACCCGCGCGCCCGGGTGCTGGCGCCGCGCTTTCTGGCCGGGGTGTTGTCCATGCCCCTGCTGGCAGCCTTGTTTTCTGCGGTCGGCATCCTCGGGGCCTGGGTGGTGGCCGTGGGGCTGATCGGCATCGACGGCGGCAACTTCTGGTCGATCCAGCAGAACGGCGTGGATGTCTGGCGCGATGTCGGCAATGGCATCGTCAAGAGCGTGGTGTTCGGGGTGATCTGCACCTTTGTCGCGCTCTATCAGGGCTACGAGACCGAGGCCACGCCCGAGGGCGTGGCCTATGCCACCACCCGCACGGTGGTGCTGTCATCGCTGGCGGTGCTGGGCACGGACTTCCTTTTGACCGCGTTGATGTTTTCGACGCGCTGAACCGAGAATCATCACGATGTCAAAACGAAACATTGAAATCCTGGTGGGCCTGTTTGTGATGCTGGGCCTGGCGGCGGTGGTGTTCCTGGCGCTCAAGGCCGCCAACCTCACCACCCTGAGCAATGGCGACACCTACACCTTGATCGCCCGCTTCGACAACATCGGCGGGCTCAAGGCGCGCGCGCCGGTGCGCGCCGCCGGCGTGGTGGTGGGCCGCATCACCAGCATCAACCTCGACCCCAAGAGCTACCAGGGCGTGGTGACGATGGAGGTGCGGCGCGAGATCAGCTTTCCCAAGGACAGCTCGGCCAAGATCCTCACCGCCGGCCTGCTCGGCGACCAGTATGTGGGCCTGGAGCCCGGGGGTGAGTTGGACAACCTGGCCCCCGGCGCCACGGTCAAGCAGACCCAGTCAGCGGTGGTGCTGGAGAACCTGATCGGGCAGTTCCTGTTCAGCAAGGCCGCCGAAACCGGTGCCGGCGCCGACGCGGGGAAGAAGCCATGACCGCGGCGCTGGCATGGGCCCCGATGCCGGGCCTGCCGCTGCAGCGCATGCCTCGGGTCTGGGCCTGCCTGCGCGCGGGCCTGGCGCTGCTGGCGCTGCTGGCGCTGGGTGGCTGTGCGTCCCTGCCGGGCGAGGGCCACAGCCGCAGCGACCCCTGGGAAACCTTCAACCGCCAGATCTTTGCCTTCAATGAGGTGTTGGACACGGCGGCCGTCAAGCCGGCGGCGCAGGCCTACCAGGCGCTGGTGCCCCAATTGGTCCGCACCGGGGTCAACAACTTTTTCGGCAACCTGGGGGATATGTGGACCAGCGCCAACCTGCTGCTGCAAGTCAAGCCCCGGCCGGCGCTGGAGATGGGCATGCGCAGCATGATCAACAGCGTCTTCGGCCTGGGTGGGGTGCTGGAGGTGGCCGACGACCTGGGCCTGGAGCGCAGCGCCAGCGAAGACTTCGGCCAGACCCTGGGCTATTGGGGCCTGGGCAGCGGCCCCTACCTGGTGTTGCCCTTGCTGGGCCCGTCCACCCTGCGCGATGCCACCGGGCTGGCGCTGGACCTGAAGGATTCACCCAACAGCAAGTTCTGGCACGAGGTGCGCGACCGCAATATCGCCACCGCCCTGCAGATGCTCAACACCCGTGTCAAGCTGCTCAACGCCAGCCGGGTGCTGGATGAAATCGCGCTGGACAAGTACATTTTGCTGCGCGATGCCTACCTGGCGCGGCGCAAGAGCCTGGTCTACGACGGCGATCCCCCCGACGACGAGGCCGGGCCCGCGGCCTACAAGAGCCTGCTTAAGTGAGGCCCTGTGAACCGACAGGCCCCCTGGCGCGTTGAAGTAAGCGAGGCCGACCCGGCCCGACCCCTAAGGATCACTTGATGTTGCGACCTACCCTGATGCCCTCGCTGGCTTTGAGCGCGCTGCTGCTGGTGGGCACGGCCGTGCGCGCCCAAGCGGTGGCGGCCGATGCCTTTATCCAGAAGGTGGCCGGCGAGGTGATCGATGCGGTCAAGGCCGACAAGGCGATCCAGGCCGGCGACGTGTCGCGTATCCGGACGCTGGTGGACGCGCGGGTGATGCCGCATGTCAACTTCCAGCGCATGACCGGCAGTTCGGTGGGCTCGCAGTGGCGCAGTGCCACGCCCGACCAGCAAAAGCGCATGCTGGTCGAGTTCCAGACCCTGATGGTCAACACCTACGCGGGTGCGCTCACCCAGGTCAAGGATCAGGCGGTGGTGGTCAAGCCGCTGCGCGCGGGCGCTGCCGATGCCGGCGACCTGGTGGTGCGCACCGAGGTGCGTGGCAAGGGCGACCCGATCCAGCTGGACTACCGGCTGGAGAAGGCCGGCGAGAGCTGGAAGATCTATGACGTCAATGTCGGTGGCTTCTGGCTGGTGGATGCCTACAAGGGCCAGTTCGCCAAGGACCTCAGCGCCGGCGGCATGGACGCGCTGATCACCCGCCTGGCCGAGAAGAACAAGTCACTGGCCCCGGCGTCGGCCAAGAACTGAGCCCTTGCGGCCCGCATCATGAGCACCCTCACGCTGCCGGCACGTTTGACGATGGGCGAAGCCAGCGCCGAGCTGGCCCGTCTGCAGCCGCTGTTGCGGACGGCCGAGGATGCGGTGCTGGACGCGTCCGCGCTGCAGGACCTGGACACCGCCGCGATCGCGCTGTTGCTGGCCTGCCAGCGCCAGGCCGGCGCGGCGGGCCGGGTCTTGCGGGTGACGGGCGCGCCGCCCAAGCTGGGCCAGCTGGCCCGGCTCTACGGGGTCGAGGGCCTGCTCGGCCTGCCGGACTGAGGCACGGCGCTTGCGGTCTCAGGGCGCGCTGGAGCCGTCGCGTTCGGCCTGCATGTAGCGCTTGGCGCGCAGGTTGCGCTTGATCTCCTGCAGCATCGGCCGCAGCGCCGGCCCCAGGCGCAGCGCCACGCCGGTGGTCAGGATGTCGATGATCAGCAAGTGCAGCAGGCGCGAAACCATCGGGCTGTAGCGGTCGAAATCCTCCGGATGGTCGGCCGCCAGCAGCACCTGGTTGTGGCTCTGCGCCAGCTGCGCCAGGGGTGAGCCGCTGGCGCTGATCACGATCACCGTGGCGCCCTTGCGGCGGGCGATGTCGGCCGCGTCGATCAGGTCGCGGCTGCGGCCCGAGTTGCTGATCACCACCGCGCAATCGCCCGGGCCCAGCATGGTGGCGCTCATCACCTGCACATGGCCGTCGCTGCAGGCGATGGTGTTGACGCCCAGGCGGAAGAACTTGTGCTGCGCATCCTGGGCCACGATGCCCGAGTTGCCGACGCCGTAGAACTCGATGCGGCGGTGTGACTGACCGGCATGGGTCAGCGCGGCGATGGCTTGCTCGAAGGCATGGCCGGCGGCATTGTTGCGGTACTTGAGCATCGCTGCCACCGCGTTGTCGATCACCTTGACGATCAGGTCGCCGGGCTTGTCGTCCTCGTCCACCGAGCGGTGCACGAAGGGCACGCCTTCGTTGACCGTGCCGGCCAGCTTCAACTTGAAGTCGGCCAGGCCGCCATAGCCCACGCTGCGGCAGAAGCGCACCACCGTGGGCTTGCTGACATGGGCCCGGTCGGCCAGGGCGCTGACCGGCGAGCTGGCGAAGCTGCGCGGGTCGGCCAGCAGCAGCCTGGCCACCCGCTGCTCGGCCGGCGGCAGCGCGGGGATCGACGCCCTGATGCGGTCAAGCACCGTGGCGCCCCACCCGAGTGGTGCCGACGACGCTTCGCGCGGGGGTCACTGTTCTTCGTCCCAGGTGCAGCCGTCGCGCGCCACCATCGCGCTGGACGCCGGCGGGCCCCAGGTGCCGGCGGCATAGGGGCGGGGGCCGTTGGGGTCGGCGGCCCAGGCGGTGAGGATGGGCTCGACCCAGCGCCAGGCCTGCTCCTGCTCGTCGCTGCGCACGAACAGGTTCAGCCGGCCGGCGATCGCGTCCATCAGCAGGCGCTCGTAGGCGCCCACGCGCTCGCTCTCGAAGGCCTTGTCGAAATCCAGGTCCAGGCTCACCGGGGCCAGCAGTTCGCCCAGCGCGCCGCCCTTGGCCGCCAGCAGGTGCAGTTCCAGCCCGTCCTCGGGCGCCAGCTTGATCACCAGCTTGTTGGCCCGCGCCGAGCCGGCAAAGATCGGGTGCGGCACCTCGCGGAAATTGACCACGATCTGGGCATGCCGCCCGGCCAGGCGCTTGCCGGTGCGCAGGTAGAAGGGCACCCCGGCCCAGCGCCAGTTCTGCACCTCGGTGCGCAGCGCCACGAAGGTCTCGCAGTGGCTGCCGGCGGGCACCTTCACTTCGTCCAGGTAGCCCGGCACGGCCTTGCCGTCCACCGTGCCGGCCTTGTACTGGCCGCGCACCACGTCGCGCGCCACCAGCTCGCGCGTGAAGGGCCGCAGCGAGCGCAGCACCTTCAGCTTTTCATCGCGGATGGCGTCGGCGTCGTTCGCCGGTGGCGGCTCCATCGCAATCATCGTCAG
This sequence comes from Betaproteobacteria bacterium, assembly GCA_043756825.1. Taxonomy (GTDB): domain Bacteria; phylum Pseudomonadota; class Gammaproteobacteria; order Burkholderiales; family Burkholderiaceae_C; genus Pseudaquabacterium. The sequence continues at coordinate 6,080 of JAYUQJ010000006.1, forward strand.
CAATTGCAGCGCGTGGT
>JAYUQJ010000007.1:0-17620 GCA_043756825.1 Betaproteobacteria bacterium
TAGCGGCCCGCCGCCGTGCTCACTTTGCCCGCATAGGTCGGCCCCAGCTTGTCGAGCGCTTCGCCGCGCCACTCGCCGGTAATGGCCGGGTGATCGGCAAAATTCTTCACCGTATGCCGGTAGCCGTAGCACACAGCGTATTGGTCGGCCGCGTCCGCCGTGCCTTCGGCCTGGGCGATCATCTGCAGGAATGCTGCGATATTGGTTTCTTGCTGGTCATCTTCCAGGCTGTTGCGGTCCATGATCGCAGCCGGGTTGATCGCCGCCGCCGCGTCCAGGGCCGCGCCGGCCACGTCGCCGGCCGGGCTGGCTCCGTCGCCGGCCGGGCTGGCTCCGTCGGCTGTTTCCGCGCTGGTGTTGCTTGTCACCTGGCCGGCCGCTGCCCGCGATACCGCCAGGCCGCACAACAGAGCCACGATCAAAAGAATGACGGTTTTCATCACATTTCCTCGTAATCTACCGCCAAAGCCACATCGCGCAATAGCGCTGTCGATACCAGCACCAGGCCATACCCAGCCGGCAGCTGTATCGGCACTGGCAAGTCCAGGGTGTATGGGGTATTTGCTGGCACGTAGAACCCTACAAACGCATTGAACCCGGGCAATTCTGCATCGGTGGGCGTTGTGCCGACGCTATTCCCCCGAACTGCTTTCGCCGTCGGCACTGCGCCCGATGCCAGTTTATTCCCTCCCATGTTGGCAGTAATGATCGGGTTCAATGTTGGATCACCGTTGCAATATCCCAGCTGCAAAACCCCTGCCGTACCGCTTGAGACAATCACCTGGGTGATATTGGCCCCTTTGGTCGTCGTGCGAATTCCGCACAATGACCCCTGCCCGGCCGCTGCCGCCGACGTACAGGACCCCAGGAATTGCGCGCCCGCAACGGTTTTGTCTGCGCTTTGGTCGATGACCCGGACGTTTCCAGGCTGGCGCCGGCTTCCGCCGTCCTCGCCCGCGTCCAGGGCCAGAATGGTGATACTTTGCGCAACCGGGCCATTCTTGATATCGAAGGCCCCGAATCGGGCCTTCAAGTAATGGCCGCTCAGGACTTTTTGCAGGCAGTTGGTTTGCGACCCGTTGTCGGAGTAAAGGTTCAGCGAAACCGCATAGGTCGAATCGGTAATTTCAATCGACGAGCCGCCCTTGCGATATTGCTTGAATTCATTGGCCGCCAGGTCAATGGTGATGACTTCCATCTTCTGATTCTCCGGGTTTCAGCGCATCAAGACGGCCAGCACCGCCAGGCCGCCCGCAATCCATGCCGCTTTGATTGTGCTTTCGTCGCTGGCTTTGTTCTGCTCGGTGGCCCTGGCCGCCGTGGTCCTCACGACGTCAACCTGCGCCGCCGTGCTCAGGGCCGCGCCGGTCGCCATGCGTCCAATCAGGTCGCCGGTAAGGTCCAGCATGTGAGTTGACAGGCGCATGCTGTTTGCCTGGCTCATGGCCGCCAGGTCGGCCGCGTTGTCGCCCACCGCTGCGCCGTAGCGGGCCAGTTCTCGCACGCTGGTCGCGTTGCTGTCTGCCACCGCGCCAAGTGACTGCGCCACCATGGCCGCGATTGTCCCGACGCCGCCGTCCAGGCCGGTGTAGTTGATGACCGTTGACCGGCTGTCGGTTGTGGTGCTCGCCAGGTTTCGCCCGTCGGTCACCGTGGTGTTTCCGCTGTTGCTGGTGTTGTTGGTCAGGCTCGATAACCACTGCGTTAAGCTGCTGGTGTTGCCGCTGTCGGTGGTGGTGTTTGTGACTGCCTTTGACGTGTTGCCGCTGTTCGTCGTTGCATGGCTGTCGTTGTTGGCTTGCCACCACTGCGCCGACGTGTTGCCGCTGTTGGTATTGGTCTGGCTGTTGGTTGTCGACGATAGCCAGTTGCTCAGGCTTGAGGTATTGAAGCTCCCCGTGGTGTCGTGGCTGTCTGCGGTATTGGTGGTATTCGTTCGCGTCTGCCAGCTGTTTTGGGTCGCGCTTCGGCTGTCGGTGTAAATCTGGCTTTGGTCGGTGGTTTGCTGCTGGTCGCTGCTCCCGCCGAAAAATACCCGGTCGCCCGCGCCGCTGCGCATGCGCTCTATGTCTCGGGGGTTTCGAATCAATTTCACAGGTCCCGCCTCATGATGTAGCCAGCTACTCTGTAGCCCTGCCGTTTGGCCCGCCTGACAAGCCCGGGCCGCGCGGTCTGAAATCCGATCACCCGGGCGCCGGCCGCCGCCAGTGTTGCGTCGATGGCGCCGGCCAGGTCCCGGCCGCCGCCGCCGCCCGCCGCGTCAATCCAGTGGATCCCGTTTCGCACCGTCACCACCACCACCGCCGCGCCGCTTTCGTCGCTCAGCTCGAAGCAGTCGCCGGCCGCACACATGGCCCGGGTGTCCGCATCGGTCGCCAGGCCCCGAGGGTCTGCCGTATGAAGCCCGGCCAACCGCGCCGCCGCTTCGGTGGGGGTGATCGCTCGCACGATCACCAGGCTATCCCCGCCGCAGCGCCAGCACGGCCAGCACGACGGCCACCATGACCCAGCCGGCCGGCAGTCCGTTGATTGCACCATCGGCCACCGCCACCCGTGGCGCCGCAAACCTGTCCGGCAGGCCGAACGCATCGGGCTTGTAGAGCGCTGCCGATGGGGTGTAGAACTGGTCCCCCACCGGTGCGAAGTTCACACCCCAGCCGCTTCCATCAAAACCGCCTGTTGCCCTGCTGGTTTGCTGGCCTGACAGTGGCCCAGCGCCGCCCGCGCTGATGTTCAGGGGGGGTATAGGGGGCATCGGCATTTGCGCTCACTTCAGCAGCACAAATGCCACGACGGCCAGCAGTAGCCAGGTGCTAGCCTGCATGTTGAGTGCTCCGATCGGAGTACCCACGCGCGCAGTGACCGCGCCGCCGCCCGCATTGATCGGCCGCTGGGTGTAGGTGCGCCCGTTGTGGCCTGCTCCGCCGCCCGGGTACACGTTGCCCATGGTCCCGGTCGGGTTCCCGGGGAATTGGTTGTCGATGGCTTTGCCGATGCCATAGGTCACCAGGCCGGCCCACCATGGCACCCCTTGATCGGCAGCCGGGTTGAATCGTTCCATGTGAGCACTATCAGCCATGTCGCCGGCCAGAATGTCGCCCGAGTAGAACTGAGCGGGCATCCCTACGGCTCCGGCCGCCATCGGGTCGCCGCTGTAGCCCATGTCCCCACCGTACAGGCCGTCCAGGTCAAATCCCATGGACGCAAAATCAGATGCTGGCATTTGTTGCCTTTCAGGGTTTTGGGCCGCCCGGGCCAGCCAGGCCGGCCCGGGTCGCCAGGCTTACAGCGCCGTGTTTACCGAAAACGACTCGGTGTAAATGCTCAGGGTATCGGCCGCGCTGGTGGCCACCCGTGCGTCCAGGTTCGCCACCGGCACCGCGACGGGTTTGCCGTCGGCGCCATAGGCCGCCGTGAATGCCGTGTTCAGGGCGTTTGAATTCAGCGTGTCGGGCATGAAATCGATGATTTGCGAACCTGCCACCGGCACTCGTCCGAAATCCTGCTCGCGGAAATTGGCCAGCGCCACGGGCACGTCCTCATAGATGTCAACACCGTCGCGCCTGATCTTCACCGTGGTGACGTTCACATGCTTGATGATGATTCGTTTGCACTGGTAGCCCTGAGCACCGAACGGGATGTAGAACTGATCCTGAACGCCGGCAGAAAGGGCTTTTTGCTGAAACTGCACCCGTTGGATGACGCGGTTTTGCGACGGTGCATCGACGTCGGCGAACACGAACGGGGCGATGCCACCCACCAGGATGAAAGCGCCGACGTCAATTTCCAGAGTGAACGACTGGATGCCCGCTTCGGCACAGGCCGCGATGGTCCCCAGCTTCATCCCCGCTTCGGTTTTCGCCAGGCGCTCGGTGAAATCGATCACCAGGTAGCTAGCGTTTATCGCGTTTCCCTTGTAGGTGTTGAGAATGTCCATGTCGGCCGCCGTGGCCCAGCGCTGAAACTCTTTGTTGTTCAGCTTCAACACCAGATTGGTCAGAAAAGCCTTGGTCAGCCCGGTCGTGCCCAGGTAGAAATACAGCTTTTCGTATGTCTGGCCCAACGGAAAAGAAATTGAAGCCCGCGCCGATGGCACCAGGTTCTGAATGTTCGGCATTTTGATGAGACGTGCCACAGGGTTGTCCTTTGGTGTTGCGGGTTGCGGGTTTCGGGTCGGGCCTGGCTGTATCAGCCGTTCAGCGCAGTGTCTGCCAATGGGCCGAGCACCGGCACGCGCCGCACGATGTAGATGCCGACGAGAACGACGGCCAGAGTGATCGCGGCCTGTTTCAGATGCGCTTGCATGGTGGTTCCTTGGGGTTGAATGGTTGCAGGTTTTGCCGGCCGCAGTAAACCCCCCTTCACCCGTCACGGGCAACCCATACAGCCCGTATGTAGTCGCATCCCGCGACTACGTCTTTCCTGTTCTGCTGGGCCTCCCGGCCGGGCTTTTTTGGGCTTGTTCCTGTACGAACTGTTCCCGGGTTTCACGCACGCCGCGCGAATTGACAACCAGGCGCACCGAAAAAAGCTCTCGCGTCCGCCGTTCGTACTCAAGCCCGCGAATGTCCGCGCCGCCTTCGGTGTCCCGTGTCACCAGGCCTGCCACCGCTTCGACTGGCGCGCGAATCTCCCGCGCCATGGCTTCGATATCCGAATCGTACCCAAGTTGAAAACACCTTACCCGGGTGCAGTTTGCAAGAAAGGTCTTGTCGATGAGCGTAGGCCGCTGCGCCGCGCCCAGCACGTGTAGGCCCATATGCCGGCCCTGCGTTGTGATGCGCCGCCAGGCCGGTGGTGCATGGCTGGCGGTCGTCACGTCCGACAATTCCTCCGCGACGAAAACCATATTCCCGCATGCGAAAACTGCCTTGCAAACCAGGTCGAATGCATCGGCGATTTTGATCGCCGCACCTGGCACAAACCGGACCCGGATTGGCCCCGCGCCGGCTTTGCGCAACTCCGCGACCAGGCCGGTTAGGGTGGTAACCGGCCGGGCATGCCTGGCATATTCGTCCCTGGGGTCCCATATCACCATTCGGGCTGTCCGTAGCTCTTTCAGCCGCTGGCCTATGGATACCCCTTTGCCGCTGCCGCTGGCTCCTATGTAGGCCTCTATCGCGGGCTTGTTGGTGACACTCACGCCGGCCCCGCGTCCGCGTTGCGCCTGGCCGCGTCCTGGCCGCTTTCTGCCCGCTTGCGCTGGCGCTCGCGCTCAGCCGCTTCCGCTTTCACTTGCTTGATGCGGGCATAGGTCGCCAGCGCTGGTGGTGCGGTGGCGCCGGCCAGGCCGATGTACGGCCCCCAGGTTGCCCACAAATCGCCCATTGTCCAGCCGTTGCGATCCATGATCGCGCCGCCGTGCGTCGCTATGGCCTGCAGCTGGTCATCACTCCACACACTGACGCCATATTCAGGCCAGTCGCTGAATGCCGCTTTGCCGATTGATCGCGCCAGGCGCAGCGCTTCGGCCAGTTCTGCGGTGGTGCTCAGGGCTGGCGCCGCTGGTGCGCCTGGCACCTGGCCCGGCCCACCTTCGAGCATGGCCGCTTCCGCCGCAATGGCGTCAAGTTCCATGCCGGCCGGGTGTTGATCGTCTGCGGTTTCGTCCGCATCGGTCTGTTTCGTTGCCATGTTCACCATTTTGGAAATCCCCAAGGGTTTTGCGCCACCGCCACCGGGGCCGGTGGCGCCGGTGCGGTGGCTTGGTCTGGTGCGGTGGCTTTCGCCCGCTTCGCTGGTTGCGGCACGTCTGCAAGGCCTCGCACCAATTCATCCGAGGTTCCGCCCCGGGTCATCAGTTGCGCTTTGCAGCACTCCATCACCAGGCAGACCGTCCCCGACTTCATCAGCGACATTCGGGCAGCGCCACCGCACACAGGGCACCGCTTGTAGGCGATTGCATCGGCCGCCATGGTCAGGGCGCCGGCTGTTTCAGGGCTTCCAGCGCTTGCGCGGTCGATTCCATGAATTCCACCGTCAGCGCCACCACCGCGCACGCCGAAAGGGTGGTGCAGTTGGCCTCAGCCTGCGCCGCTTGCTGTTTCAGGTCGGCCGCTACCTGGCCCGGGGTTCTGCTGTTGCTGCTGTTGCTGTCCATCTTCGTTTTCTCTCATGGTTGATCGCCCCCGATCCCACGAAAAAAAGCGCCCGCGCTTCGGCGTGCGTTGCACCGCTGCCGCGAACATAGGCGCCGGGTGGCTGTCCAGGTCCGGCCGCGTACAGTTATTGACAGGACTCCAAGGGCGCCCGGCTGCGCCAGGCGCAACACCGCCCCGCATGCGCTGGCGCACCATCGCCAGCACGCCGGCCCGCATGCCTTCGTCTTTCGGTAGCGGGCAGACCGTCCAAATGCATCGCTCGCTCTCCACTTCGGCCCGGATGATTCGCGCCACGCTTGATGCCGGCACGATGCCCAGCGCCGGCCGCCGCTCGATGGTCTTTTCGTCGGTGACGATGCCCACCGGCCGCGCCTCCATGGGCTCGCCGTAGCGTCCAATCTCGCCGGTCTGCTCGAATAGCACCCGCAGGCGTTGATCGCGCCGCCGCACCCGGGCGCCGCCCTGCAATTCCAGGTAGCTCGCCCAGCCGTGCGCCGCTGTTTGCTGCGCGTCCTGCTCGGTGTGTACGCCAGGTGGCACGCTGGCCGCGTTGCATGCGTCGATAGCCAGTGCCACGCCGGCCGCTGCGCTGGCCTGCTCAGGGTGCAGGCGCCGCAATTCTCGCCACACGCCCACCGGGGCGCCGCCGATCTGCTGAAACTGCCGCACGCGCCAGGTTGCCGCCCAGGCTTCGACCCGTTGCGAACTGGTCAGCGCATCATTGCCGTAAAGGTCCTTTTCGACGTGCATGCCGTCGATGTTTTTTGCCACGTACTTTGCGACATAGCCGGCCGCGCTACCCCGTGTCCAGTCGATGCGCTCTACCGCTACCCGGTGCTTTCTGGCGCCGCGTTCGTCGGGGCTGTCATTCCGCAAAAAGTAGCGCCGCAACAGGCGCACCGCCACACGGTTTGCAGGTCGCCCGGACACCGACGCCACCGGTGGGAAGAACAACAGTGCATGCCAGTGTGGGGTCCCGTCGTGGTTTGGTTCTGCGATTCTGAAACCATAAAGGGCCAGGCCGGCCCGATCCGCCGCCGCACGAAAACGGGCCCACTGCTTTGTAAGGTAGGCCTGCGCTGCATCTGGTGTTGTCCCGTCGTGTTTGGGGTTCGGTTCGGTCTGGTGCTTGCTGCCCGGCTTGCTGCGCCATGCGTGCATGCGCGACGGACAGGTGACTGTCACGAAGTACGCCAGGTGTCCGCAGTCCTTAGCGATTAGCTCGAACCCGGCAATCCGGGTCATAAGCTCATGCCGCCTGATTGCTCGGTTCGCCGGCCCTTTGGCCGCAAGCTCCGCCAGGGTGTACGCCTGGCCCTGCTCATTGATCGCATGCACCGACTCAAGCGCCGCCAGGTTGCGCACGTTCTGCCCCTGCCGCCGCGCCGCCCCGTCGTTGCTCACATAGCACCCGGCCCGCTTGTGAACCAGGCCCAGCGCGCGCGCCGTTCCTTCTACTGCCACCGCATGCACGCGCCGCAACACGCGCCGCCACCACCGCTCGCAGACAACCCGCCGCAGGGCGCCCGCGATGCTGCGCCGCGCCGCTGCCCGCAGGTAGTCCGCCAGGCCGCGCATGGTCAGCCAGTGCAGCGCGTCGATGTACCGGCCCAACAGCAACAAGCGCCCGGCCCGCTCATCGTCCAGGCCCGCCAGGTCGGCCCGGGCTTGCTGGTCTATCAGGTCCAGGCGCCGCGCCATGTCCCGGGCGCTGTCGGTGGCCGCCTGGCATATTTCCGCGTCTCCCGCGTCCGCTTGCACGCCGGCCCGGTGCGCCCGGCCGATGCGCTCTACCGTGTCCCGGTGGTCCGCATTTGCCGCCGCCCGGTCGATAGGCCATCGCTGCTCCCACCGCTCAAGCAAGCGCCCGCACCAGGCCAGCGGAAAGGGCGCCACCAGGCCGCGCGCCCAGGCTGAATCCCCGGCACTCCTGCCGGCTTCCGCACGCGCCGAAAGGTTGGCCGCCAGGATCACCGGCCGCACCCTGCCCGCTGCAGCGCCGCTTCTGTGTCGCCTGCCCTAATCTCTAAATCTGCGCGCAGTCGCTGCAGTCGCGCCCTTTGTGTCTCGGTGGGGGTGGCCGGTGGCCGCGTGTCCGGGGCCGGGCATGGCCGCAGGCTTTCGCTTGAGAGGTCGGCCGCCGTCGGTGCGTCCTCATGGTCCGAAAAGCGCCGCGCCGGCCGGGCCTTTGTCCATTGCGCTGGGTCCACCATGGCCGCGCAATCGGCCATGTCCTGCGCCCACTGCGGTGGCACTGCACCCAGGTGACCGCCCGTCACGCCCGGCCCCCTGCTGTCAGCGTCTCGACGATGGCCGTCATGAGGCTGCATAGTCTTGTTCGGCCAGCTCGCAGAAAAAACTGCACGATGGCATCGGTTCATCGTGGCGCCCTGCCTTCGGGTCCAAGTCCTTCAACCCGAATCGTTCTTCGGTGTCGCGGTCGCGGAAAAAGTACGCGCCTGGGCCAATGGATTCCTGCCGCTCCAATCGCGCACGGAACACCAGCGGGTGAACCTTGCGCACGTGGTTCCAGTAGCCTTCGCCGCCCTTCGGGCAGCCGGGGCAGTTCGCGTTGCTGTAGCCCTGGCGGTAGGCCCGCGGCAGCTTGATGTTGGCCCGCTGCACCATCGCAAGGCAGTCGGCCTTCCCAATCCCGTTCTCCACCAGCGGCGCAGTGACTTTCAGTTGCGGGTTACGCTCTTGGAAGTCCTCAAAGCGGTCGGCTTCTTCGGCAGTGAAGCCGAACACCAGCACATCGTTTGGGCGTTTCACCTTGTCCAGCACCTTGCGCTTCAGTTCGCCAGAGCACGGCGCACCCTTGCGCCCCTTCATGAACTGCTTGCGCCGCCACACCTCATCGGCGCTGGCGCCGTACTTCTCATCCCGCAGTTGCAGGGCGCGCTGGCCGAACCAGTCTTCGCAGTCGGCCAGGAAGCGGCGGTTGTCTTCGTCTTCTTCCACCAAGAACGCATTGGCAATCACCACCTCTGCGCCCTTGTGCTTGGCCAGCGCCATTTTTGTAGCCACCGCCGAGGCTGCCCCACACGAAAACTGCGCTATCACCCGTGGCGCTGCCGCCCGGTCGATGGCCGGGCTCACCATTTGACGTCCCGCCCGTTTTCCATGAGGACGGTTCTAAATCCGCAATCCCACAGCTTGACCCGTGCCGCTTGCGCTTGCCCCTTGGTGGTGTATCGCTTTGCGTTTGCGCCCACTTCGCACCAGTCCGGCACGCCGAAATAGAAGCCTGCGAACAGGCGCCCGTCCTGATCTTTCAATGTGTACATGGTGATCCCCCGATCACTTCCAGGCTGCACCCCCTGCCCCCGTAGGGGCCGCGTCCGGGTGGGATCGGGGGGCGATGTTGGAAGTACAACCCCGGACGCGACGGCCGGAATGTACCCTTACACACTGTTGCGGGTCAACAGGTCGTTTAGGCTTGCGCCGCATCGGGGTAACCCCCAGCATCCCCGTACGTTACCGAATCGGGGGATTCATGCTCACCACTACCGAACTACTCGCCGCCGTACGGACGGCTCAATCCATCCCCAGCGCTTACCGGCTGGCCCGGGTGCTTGGGGTCACCGATCAGACCGTTTACAACTGGTCCCATGGGCACAGGTGCCCGGATGACGTTATGTCGGTTCGCCTGGCTGACTTGGCAGGCCTTGATCGCGCTCACGTGCTTGCCTGCATCCACGCCCAGCGCTGCACCGATGCCGCCGTTGCGTCCGTCTGGCGCACCATTGCGCAGCGGGCTCAGGCCGCCGCTGCGCTGGTTCTGGCTGTCTTTTTGTCCGGGTTCATCACTTACACCCCTGACGCACAAGCCCGCGCCACGATAGAGAAAAGCGCTCCCGCGCTTGTGTCTGTCGCTCGCTTTACAGGTTACACATTGTCGCGGTTAAGCGGCAACCGCACGCCGTCGCAGTGTCCATTTCTGGCTGGCTGATCTCGCATTATCTTTGGGGGCCTGGCCCGCCAGCAACGCACGCCTGGCCCAGCCACGGCGCACTGACGCCCGTCACCACTCTGGCATGACGGGGCCGATCGGCGCAGCCGCCAGGGCCTCGCCCGGCGCGGCAGCCGCAGGCTCGCGCGAATGGGCAGGCACAAGGCCAGCGTCTGCGGGCTGCTGTGCCACGCCGGGGGCGATCAAGCGATCCAGTGGTGTGGCGTGGCACAGCACCACCAGTTGCGCCTGCCGTTGCGGCGGATCGATCCACTGGCCCGCCTGGCCCAGCCAGCGTGCCACACGGCTGTCGCTGTCCATCGGCCTGAACTGGCCTTGCACTGCCTGGCGCAACACCTCGGCGCCTGCGGGACACAGGCGCTGGGCCTCGCGCTGCAGCGGTGCCAGGTCCACGCCACGCAGTTCGTAGGCGGCCTGGTCGACCCTTGCGGTGGCCAAGGGTTGAATGTCAACCAAGGTGGCACAGCCCGCGACGCCGGCCATTAAACCCAAAGCAGCCAGGCGCACCGGCGCCCGGCACCCGCGCTCAGGCGCCACGGACCGGTTCACCTATCTGGCCAAAATCACTGGCAATCTCACTCTCTTCGCTGACGTCGGTAGCGGCATCTTCCTCGGCCACGGCACCCAGCAGCGGCTTGTCCAGTGGGCGGCAGATGTGGCGTTGCAGGCGTTCCAGCCGGTCGGAGCGCTCAATCTGGGCCAACACGGCCTGGGGATCCAGCATCATGGCGAAGGGGTTGACGCTGCGGGGCAGTGATTGCATGGCGGTCCTGGCGATTGCTGCGGGCGGTTTGCCCGTCAGGCCAATATAGAACCGACCCGTCATCGCTCACAGTGGGCGGCCCGACATCCCGAGTGTCGGTATTTGCCTGACAGCCGGGTCATCCCCGGCACTGGCGCACAAACGCCCTGCCCGGCCCGATCAACGGCCGGGTGGTGCCAGGCGCAGCGCCAGTGCGTCGCGACCGGCCAGCCTGGCGAAGTCCGGCGCCTTCAATGCCACATCGTTCTGCAATGTGACATCGGCGCCCGCCTGCAACAGCAGTGCGACCGATGCCTCGGCGCCGTAGCGCGCGGCCATCATCAAGGGCGTGGTGCCGTTGGGCGACCGCGCATTGACCAGGGCGCCGCGTGCCAGCAAGGCCTGCACCGCGCGGGGCTCGGGGCCGGTGGCCGCATAGTGCAGCGCGGTCCAGGCCGCTGACGCCGGGCCTTCGAGCCGGCCACCCTTGTCGAGCAGGCGATTGACCCAGTCCACATGGCCCTTGAGGGCGGCCATCATCAAGGCGCTTTCACCGGCCGCATTGAGCAGATCGATGCGGATCAGGGGGTGCTGCAGCAGTACGCCAGCGACCTTGAAGGCCCCCTCGCGCTGGCTCAGGAACAGCGCCGACTGGCCGTTCTCGTCGCGCGAATTGGGGTCGAAGCCACGCGCCAGCAAGGCCTCGACCGCCGCCCCGTCGTCACCGCGCACGGCCCGGAAGAAATCCTCATAAGCACCTGCACTTGCGGCTGAAAATCCTGACGCGATAAACAGATATACAACAATCCTGATAAACGACTTGAACATTTTTCAATCCCGATGAGGACGCGGAAGCTGGAACAAGGCTTCGAAATTGCGGCTGGTAGCCTCGGCCACGGCGGCCAGCGGCAGCCCCTTGACGCGCGCCAGTTCGGCCGCCACCCAGGGCACCCAGGCCGGTGAATTGGGGCGCCCGCGGTGCGGCACCGGCGCCAGGTAGGGGCTGTCGGTCTCGATCAGGCAGCGGTCCAGCGGCACCAGCGCGGCAACGTCCCGGATGTCCTGCGCCGACTTGAAGGTCAGGATGCCCGAGAAGGAGATGTAGAAGCCCAGGTCGAGCGCGGCCCGCGCCACGGCGGCCGTCTCGGTGAAGCAATGAAACACACCGGTGAGCGCACCACCGGCTGCCGCCTGCGCATCGCCCAGCATGGCCAGGGTGTCGGTCGATGCGCTGCGGGTATGGATGACCAAGGGCTTGCGCAGGGCTGCTGCCACGGCCATGTGCACCGCGAAACGGTCGCGTTGCCAGGCCATTTCAGCCACGCTGCGGCCATTCAGCCGGTAGTAGTCCAGCCCGGTTTCGCCCACTGCCACCACCTTGGGCAGGCTGGCCAGTTGCCGCAGGCAGTCGAAATCCGGCTCGGCCAGGCCCTCGGTGTCAGGGTGGACACCCGCGCTGCACCAGAAATTGTCGTGCGCCAGCGCCAGGCCATGCACTGTGGGGAATTCTTCCAGCGTGGTGCAGATCACCAGGGCCCGGTCAACCTGGGCTGCGGCCATGTCGGCGCGCAGTGACGGCACCCGATTGAGCAGCTCTGGAAAACCCAGGTGGCAATGCGAATCGACGTACATGGCAGGCCCGCAGGCGCTTTCAAATGGCTGGCAGAGTCGCCCCCCAAACCAGGTGCCGCAATCAGCGGCGCCCGACGTATCAGAGGGTCTGGGTCGGTTTGGACGAGGAGATCTGGGTGCCCAGCATCTCTTCGATCTTGAGCTTGAGCAGGCGCGATTTTTCGTCGGCTGGAAACCGCACCCCCACGCCCTGGGTGCGGCCGCCCGAGGCATTCGCCGGCGTGATCCAGGACACCTTGCCCGCCACCGGGTAGCGCTGCGGGTCTTCGGGCAGCGACAGCAGCAGGTAGAGGTCTTCGCCCAACTGGTAGCTGCGGCTGGTGGGCACAAAAAGCCCGCCCTCGGCAAACAAGGGAATGAAGGCGGCGAACAAGGCACCGCGCTCACGGAACACCAGCTGCATCACGCTGGGCCGGGCAACGCCCGGGGCGGGCGGCCGGCCGGAGTGGTAGGCGTCGTTCATCAGGCTGAGTGTATCGACGCGCCGGGCCGGGCCGGCCGCGCCGTCGGGCCCCGGGGCCAGACCTGCGCGGCTTGCGCCACCAGCGATTCGATCAGCAGGCCGGCGTTCCAGGGATGCTCATCGTGGCGGGCGGTGCGCAGCAGCGCTGCCTGCCAGGCACGCAAGGCCAAGGGGTCGGCGCCCGGCGGCAGTTGCGCGGCCTGGAAGAAGCGCGGCGGGCCGCCGGCGGCGCGGGCCTGCAGGTCATGCGACAGGCGCAGCAGCAGGTCAAGCACCCGGGGAATGGTGCGCCCGACCAGCAGGCTGGCATCGCCGGCAGCCACCCGGCGCGGCAGGTCGGCCAGCCAGGCGGCGTTCATGCCTTCGCCTGACCAGGCCTGGGCCTCCATCGGGCTGCCGCCGGCGGCCTGCAGCAAGGCCTCGGGCTCGCCCACGCCCTGCTGGCGCAGCCAAGCCAAGGCAGGCCCGGTGCCGGGCAGGCGCAGGCGCAGGCGCTGGCAGCGGCTGCGCAGCGTGGGCAGCAGGCGCTCGGGGTCGGTGCAGGTCAGCAGCAGCCGCAGCCGGCCGGGTGGCTCTTCCAGTGTCTTGAGCAGGGCGTTGGCGGCCGGGCCGTTGAGTGCATCGGCCGGGTGCAGCACCATCACCTTGCCGCGGCCGCGGCCGCTGGTCTGCTGTGACCAGGCTATCGCCTGGCGCACCTGCTCGATCCGGATGTCCTTGCTGGGTTTGGCGTCTGACTTGGTCAGCTTGCTGTCCTCGTCATCGACCCAGCCGTGCTGCAGCCGCAGCAGGTCGGGGATCACGATCAACAAATCGGTGTGGGCCCGGGTGTTCACCAGGTGGCAGCCCGTGCAACGGCCGCAGGGCATGGCCCGGCCTGCGGCGGAGGGCGATCCGCTCGGCTGCTCGCACAGCGCCGCCTGCGCCATCAGCAGCGCCAGGGCCAGGTGGCCCGCTCCCGCCGGCCCTGCCAGCAGCACCGCGTGGGCCTTGTCCAGGCGTGTGGCCTGGTCCAGCGCCTCGCTCAGCCAGGGCAGGGGCAACTGGCCGTCCGGTCCGATGCCCACTGGCATGGATGAGGCCGAACGGTCCTTGCTCATGCTGCGGCGGGGCTGTGCGGACACCAGGACCGCGCCAGCAAGGCTTGCTGCACCTGCTGCCAGACGGCAGGGCGCGCTGCGTCGCCGTCGACGCGGACAAACCGGGCGGGGTCGGCGGCAGCACGATCGGCATAGGCCTGGCGCACCCGGGCGAAGAAAGCCAGGTCCTCGCGCTCCAGGCGATCGGGCGTGCGGGCAGCCGCACGGCGCTGCGCCGCTAGCGCCGGCGCAAGGTCAAACCAGAGTGTCAGATCGGGCTGGCGCAGGCCCAGTGGCCCGGTCTGCACCCAGGCCTCCAGCTGGCCCAGCACGGCCTGGTCAAAACCCCTGCCACCACCCTGGTAGGCAAAGGTGGCGTCGGTGAAACGGTCGCACAGCACCAGGCTGCCGCGCGCCAACGCCGGCTCGATCAGCTGGCGCAAATGGTCGCGCCGGCCGGCAAAGACCAGCAGGGCCTCGGTCAGCGCGTCCATCTCGCGCTGCAGGAACAGCGCACGCAGGCTTTCGGCCAGCGGCGTGCCGCCCGGTTCGCGCGTCAGCAGCACCTCGCAGCCGCGCTGACGCAACCAGTCGGCCAGGGCCTCGATATGGGACGACTTGCCCGCGCCGTCGATGCCCTCGAAGGTGATGAATCGGCCGCTGCTGCTCATGGCTTGGCGCCCGCGCCGGCAGGCTGGGGATTGCGACTGCGCTGATACTGGTTCACCGCCCGATTGTGCGCGGCCAGGTCCTGGCTGAAGACGCTGCTGCCGTCACCGCGGGCCACGAAGTACAGCGCCGGGGTGGCCTCGGGCTGCACCGCTGCGCGCAGCGAGGCCAGGCCGGGCATCGCAATCGCGGTGGGCGGCAGGCCGTTGCGGGTGTAGGTGTTGAAGGCCGTATCGGTCTGCAGGTCGCGCTTGCGCAGATTGCCGTCAAAGGCCTCGCCCAGGCCGTAGATCACGCTGGGGTCGGTTTGCAGCGGCATGCCGATGCGCAGCCGGTTGATGAACACGCCGGCGATCTTGCCGCGGTCGGCGGCCTGCCCGGTCTCTTTCTCGATGATCGAGGCCAACACCAGGGCCTGCTCGGCATTGGCCAGTGGCAGGTCGGGCGCCCGGCTGGCCCAGGCCGCCTGCAAGCGCTGCTGCTGGGCCCGGGCGGCCCGGCGCAGCACCGTGAGATCGCTGACCCCGCGGCTGTACAGATAGGTATCCGGAAAAAACCGGCCCTCGGCGGGCAGGCCGGGCAGGCTGAGGGCCGCCATCAGGGTGGCCTCGTCCATCGCCGCGCTGGCGGGCCTGAGGTGGGGCGCGCGCGCCAGCGCTGCGCGAAACTGGCGCATGTTCCAGCCTTCGATCAGGCGCACCCGCTCGAAGGCCTCGTCGCCCTGCACCAGCTTGGCCAACAGGCTGCGCGGGGTATCGCGGGCCTGCAGCTCATAGCTGCCGGCGCGGATGCGCCGGGCCTGGCCGCTGAGGCGAAACCATTGGTAGAGCAGCCACGGGTCGGTCAGCACGCCAGCCTTGACCCAGGCCTGGGCCACCTCGCGCGGCGGCGTGCCGGCCTCGATCGACAGCTCCACCGCCGACGCCGCCAGGCCCAGCGGCCGGTCCAGCCACCAAAAAGCCGCCGCTGCCAGCAGCAGGCAGGGCGCCAGGATCAGCAGCAGCAGGGTGCGCCAGGCTTTCATCGGGGTAGACAGGCCGGTCGCGGACCAAAACGCCAGGCGATACGCCAGGCAGGGCAAGGGGCCGTGATGATAATCGGCGCCATGACGACCAATTCGACGATTCCGATCATCCCGAATGCCGGCGGCGCCCTGCGCCTGGACGATTGGGGCCTGATCGAGGCCCAGGGTGCCGACGCCGCGAGTTTTCTGCACAGCCAGCTGACCCAGGACATCACGGCACTCGGCCCCGACCAGGCTCGACTGGCCGGTTTTTGCAGCGCCAAGGGCCGGCTGCAGGCCACTTTCGTGCTGTGGCGGCAGGGCACCGCGGCTGCCCCGGACGCCCTGCTGCTGGCCTGCAGCGCGGATCTGCTGGCCCCTACCCTCAAGCGCTTGTCGATGTTCGTGCTGCGCGCCAAGTGCAAGCTGCGCGATGCCAGCAGCGATACCGTGCTGTACGGCCTGGCCGGCGACGCGGCGCGGCAATGGCTGGGCGCGGCACTGCCACCGGCGCCCTGGGGCGTGAGCCCCCTGGGTGCGGCGCGGGTGATCCGCCTGCCGGACGCCCTGGGCCAGTTGCGCTGCCTGCTGGCCCAGCCGGCCGACAGCGCCGCGCCCGACCTGCCGGGCTTGCCGGCGGACACCTGGCAATGGCTTGAGGTGCACAGCGGCGTGGCGCGCGTGACGGCGGCCACGGTGGAGCAATTCGTGCCGCAGATGGTCAATTTCGAGCTGGTGGGCGGTGTCAACTTCCAGAAGGGCTGCTACCCCGGCCAAGAGGTGGTGGCGCGCAGCCAGTACCGCGGCACCCTCAAGCGTCGGGCCACGCTGCTCGAAGGCCAGACCGCGCTGGCGCCCGGCGTTGAAGTGTTCAGCAGCCTGGACCCGGGCCAGCCGGCAGGCCGGGTAGTGTTGGCAGCGGCCAGTCCTGGCGGCGGCAGCAGCGCGCTGGTGGAGATCAAGCTGGCCGCGCTGGGCGCTGGCAGCCTGCATGGCGGCGCGCCCGACGGGCCGCTGCTGACGCCGGGCGCCCTGCCCTACGCTATTCCGGCGGACCAGGGCTGAGCAGCGAGCCGGCCGTGGCGCGCCGCTTGTACGTCTATTACCGCGTGCCGGCAGCGGCTCTGGCGGGCTGTGTGCAGGCGGTGCTGGCGCTGCAGGCCGGCCAGGTGCAGGCCAAGCCCGGCCTGTGCGCCGAGTTGCTGCGCCGCCCCGATCTGCGCGCGGGTGAGGTCACGCTGATGGAGGCCTACCACGGGCCGGCCCGGGCGCTGACCGACGAGCTGCCCGAGGCGTTGGCGCAGGCAGCAGCCCGGGCGGGCCTGCCGAGTGCCCGCCATGCCGAATGGTTTGATGAACTGGAGCCCTCCCCACCATGACCCCGATCGAATTCGAGACCCTGCTGCACGCCTTTACCCAGGCCGCCGAGGCCGGCGATGGCGCGGCTTTTGCAGCCTGTTTCACCACCGATGCGGTCTACCACGACTACATCTATGGCGACCATGTCGGCCGCGCCAGCATCGCCCACATGATGAGCGAGCTGTTCCACCGCGACGCCGGGCCCGACTACCGCTGGCAGATGTTCGACCCGGTCTGCAATGGGGCGCTGGGCTATGCCTGGTCGCTGTCGAGATTCACCTCGCGGGTGCCTGATTTCGCCGGGCGCCGCGTGGTGATCGACGGGATGAGCCGGTTCGAGCTGCGCGACGGCCTGATCAGCGACTACCGCGAGTCGGTCAACGGCGGTGTGGCCATGGTGCAACTGGGGGTGGCCGCGCCGCGCCTGGAAAAGGTGCTGCAGCGCTGGAGCCGCCAGCTGCTGGACCAGCCCGCCACCCAGGACTTTCTGGCCCGAGCCAAGCCGGGCTGAGAGACTGAGAGTTTTTCGATCATGCCCGCTCACCACCCCAAAACGCACCCGCTCGTCGTTGCAAATGCTCGCCATAGCCCGGGCTATG
>JAYUQJ010000008.1:0-6050 GCA_043756825.1 Betaproteobacteria bacterium
ACGATGGCCAGGCGCCGCTCTTCCGGCTGCGTGGCATTGATCAGCATGCGTTTCATGTGCACTCCAAACGCGCCTGGCAGCGAATGCCGCAGCCAGGCGAAAGTCCGATCACCCGGCTGACCCTAAGGCCAGACCAGGCAACCTGTTCCGATGCACGAGCAACGAGTTCTAGCCGGAGAAGGAATCGCCCTGGGCTGCTTGATCGCCAGGCGATCAGGGGCGCAGCGGGGCAGCGTGCGGCAGAGTCCTGGGGGTGGGCGGCGCCGTTGAATCCCGGCCTCGCGTCAGACGCGGGGCAGGCATGTCATCGCAGGACAGGGCCACACCGGCCAGCGGCCGGGGCAGAGTCCACACACCGTCAGGCGTGTTCCCAGCCAGGCTTTCTGGCCGGGGCAGGTGACATGGGGGAGGGAGGGGCGGCATGCGGACCCAGAGGGCTCTGACGCGAAACCCAGGCCGCCGATGGTGGGCGATCTGGGTCTCATGACCTTTTGTTCTTCCCCGTGAGGGGCGGCTGTGACGACGTGTCTCTTCCAACCGGCCGACGTGGCCGCCGCATCACTTGGGGATTTGCGGCCTGCCGCGCCGGGCGCGGGTGTTGCATCAACGCTTTTTGACGCCGGGTAAGGCGCCGTGCCACGATAGCACCGGGCATGCCCGGGTAAACTCTGAATAATCAAGCACTTACGGCTCAATCGTGGCTCGGATCATTATAAGCAGCAAACTGCAGGCCGGCCGCCACGCTGAAACCCCCGCTGCCACAGCCGCCCCGGCCGCTGCCCAGGTGCGCCGATTGGTGGTGGACGAAGCCGGCGAAGGCCAGCGCCTGGACAACTTCCTGATGCGCCTGTTCAAGGGCGTGCCCAAGACCCATGTCTACCGGGTGATCCGGTCGGGCGAGGTGCGCATCAACAAAGGTCGGGCCGGTGCCGACACCCGGCTGGCGCTGGGCGACGAAGTGCGGGTGCCGCCGGTGCGGGTTTCCGCAAGTTCGGCCGACACGCCGGCCGAGGCGGCACTGGCGCCCGGACGCGAGTTTCCGGTACTGTTCGAGGACGAGTACCTGCTGGCGATCGACAAGCCCGCCGGCGTGGCGGTGCATGGCGGATCGGGCGTGAGCTTCGGCGTGATCGAGCAGTTGCGCCAGGCCCGGCCGCAAGCACGCTTTCTCGAACTGGTGCACCGCATCGACCGCGAGACCTCGGGCATCCTGCTGCTGGCCAAGAAGCGCACCGCCCTGGTGGCGCTGCAGGCGCAGTTTCGCAACCGCGACACCGGCAAGACCTATGCGGCGCTGGTGGACGGTGTCTGGCCGGCCCGGCTCAAGGTCATCGACGTGGCCTTGCACAAGACCCTGGATGCGCGCGGCGAGCGCCATGTGCTGGCGGTGCCGGCCGACCACCCGGACGGCCGGCGCGCCATCAGCCTGGTCCAGGTGGGGCAGGCCTTTGCCAACTTCACCTTGCTGGATGTGACGATCAAGACCGGCCGCACCCACCAGATCCGGGTGCATCTTGCCCAGGCCGGCCATGCCATCGTCGGCGACCCCAAGTACGGCGACTTCGCGCTCAACAAGCAGTGGGCGCGGGGCGAAGGCCTGGCCGGGCTGCGCTTCGAGCGCATGTTCCTGCATGCCCGCCAGCTGGCCTTCGACCACCCCGCCAGCGGCGTGCGCATGACCGTGCAGGCGGCGCTGCCCGCAGCCTGTGCGGCGCTGCTGGGCCGCCTGGCCGAAGCCCACTGATCGCCGCCGCCAGCGCGCGCGCTCTCCACCGTTCAAGTTGCCCTCCCCCATGGCCCTGCCGACACTCCAGCCCCGCCGCTTCGACCTGATCGTCTTTGACTGGGACGGCACCTTGTTCGACTCCACGGCGCTGATCGTGCGCTGCATGCAGTCGGCCTGCGCCGACATCGGCGTGGCGGTGCCCAGCGCCGAGCGCGCCGCCTATGTGATCGGCCTGGGCCTGCGCGACGCGCTGCAGCATGCGGTGCCCGGACTGCCCGAATCGCGCTACCCGGAACTGGGCCGGCGCTACCGCCATCACTACATGGCCAGCCAGCATGACCTGGTGTTGTTCGACGGCACGCTGGCGATGCTGCAGGCGCTCAAGCAGCGCAACCACTTGCTGGCAGTGGCCACCGGCAAGAGCCGCGCCGGCCTGGACGAAGCCCTGCACGATGTGCAGCTCAAGGGCCTGTTCGACGCCACCCGCACGGCCGACGAGACCGCCGGCAAGCCGCATCCGCTGATGCTGCAGCAGTTGATGGCGGCGTTCGGCGTGGCCGGCGATCGCACCTTGATGATCGGCGACACCACCCACGACCTGCAGTTGGCGCTGAATGCCGGCACCGCCAGCGTCGGCGTGAGTTTTGGGGCCCATGCGTCCGACGCCTTCGCGGCGCTGGGGCCGCTGCATGTGGCGCATTCCACCGCCGATCTGCAGCAGTGGCTGCTGGCCCATGCCTGATCCGGTGCCGGCCGCGGGCCAGGCGCTGTGTGCGTCCGACGCCCTGGTCGAGCGCGGTGCAGCGGTGCTGTTCGACGTGCGCCTGTGGGGCCAGCCCGCCCGGGCCTTCGCGCTGCGCTTTGGCGGCAAGTTGGTGGCCTATGTCAACCGCTGCGCCCATGTGCCGGTCGAGATGGATTGGCGGCCCGGGGATTTTCTCGACCACGACAGGCGCTGGATCGTCTGTTCGATCCACGGCGCCAGCTATGAACCGGCCGACGGCCGTTGCGTCGGTGGCCCCTGTGGCCGATCGCGCCTGATTCCGGTACAGATCGACGAACAGGCCGGGCAGGCCTGTTGGTATCCTTCCGCTGATGTGCGGGCGCCGCTCGCACCCGCCGCCCCAGCCCCCGAAAGCCCCCCATGACGCCGCCCGACGATACCGTGCCCACCGCTTCGCCCGCCCAGGCAGGGGCCGCCGCTGCGCCTGCGCCGTCGTCCAGCCCGGTGATCAACCCGCCACTGGGCGGGTCCGGCAATGCCGAACTCGCCAAGGCGATGCAGGCCCTGGCCGGCGAGTTGATGAGCGAGCGCCGCACCGACCGGCGCTGGCGCCTGTTTTTCCGCCTGGCCTGGCTGCTGCTGGTGCTGGGTCTGCTATGGGCGTTGATGTCCAACCGCCAGCACCACGGCTCGCCCACCGGGCCGCATACCGCGCTGGTCGACCTGCGCGGCGAAATCGGTGTCGACACCGAAGCCAGCGCCGAGCAGATGATGGCGGGCCTGCGCAATGCCTTCGAGGTCAAGGCCGCCACCGCCGTGGTGCTGCGCATCAACAGCCCCGGGGGCAGCCCGGTGCAGTCGGGCCTGATCAACGACGAGATCCATCGGCTCAAGAAGCTGCACCAGAAAAAGATCTATGCGGTGGTCGAGGAGGTCTGCGCCTCGGGGGCCTACTACGTGGCGGTGGCCGCCGACGAGATCTATGTCGACAAGGCCAGCATCGTGGGTTCGATCGGGGTGCTGATGGACGGCTTCGGCTTCACTGGCCTGATGGAGAAGCTCGGTGTCGAGCGCCGGCTGCTGACCGCCGGCGAGAACAAGGGCATGCTCGACCCGTTCACGCTGCAGAACCCGCGCCAGCGTGCCTATGCCCAGGCCATGATCGACCAGGTCCACCAGCAGTTCATCAAGGTGGTGCGCGAGGGCCGCGGCGCGCGCCTGAAGGAAGGCCCCGACATCTTTTCGGGCCTGTTCTGGAACGGCGATGAAGCCGTTCGCATCGGTCTGGCCGACAGGGTGGGCAGCCTCGACTATGTGGCCCGCGAGGTGATCAAGTCCGAGGAGGTGGTGGACTACACCCCGCGCGAGAACGTTGCCGAGAAGCTGGCCAAGCGTTTCGGGGCGTCGATCGGCGAGGGCGCCATGCGCAGCGCGGGCGCCCTGTTCCGGCTGCGCTGAGGCGATGCAGGCGGCGGGGTGGATGGCCAGGCGAGCGCGGGTTTGAGCCCTGGAAGTTGGCGACCGCCAGGCCCAGCCTTTGCGGGCTGGGCCTGGCCGGTCATGTTCGGCATCTGGCTCGGGCTGGCGGCTTGCAGCGAAACGCCCGCCGAGCGCCTGGCCCAGGCCCGCGCGCTGGTGGCCGCGCAAGACCGCGCCGGTGCCATCGTGCTGCTGAAGTCGGTGATCCAGGACGAACCCGAGCTGGCCGCTGCCCGCCTGCAGCTGGGCCTGCAACTGCTTGAAGAAGGCGAGGTGGACGGAGCCCGGATCGAGCTCGATCGGGCCTTGGCGCTGGGCCAGCCCCTGGTGGATGTGGCCCCCGCGCTGGCCCGGGCCCTGCTGGCTGCGGGCAAGCCCCAGGCCGTGATCGGGCAGTTTGGCGATCTGAAGTTGCCACAGGCCGAGGCGGCAGCCGCCTTGCACTGCGTACTGGCCCAGGCCCATGCGACCGAGGACAACCTGCCCGCCGCCCGGGCCAGCCTGGCCCAGGCGCTGCAGGCCGTGCCGGGTCATGAAGCGGCGCTGCGGCTGTCAGCCCGGGTGGCTGCGGTAGGCGGCGACCCGGTGGCGGCCCTGCGCATGGTGGACGCGCTGCTGGTGCGCCACCCGGCCAGTGCCGACGGCTGGGTACTCAAGGGTGACCTGCTGGGACAGCGCCAGGCCCGGCCAGACGAGATCGTCGCGGCCTACCGGCAAGCCCTGCAGGTGCAGCCCGGGCATTCGCAGGCGCACGCCGCCTTGATCGCCCTGTACTTGGCGCAGCGTGATGTCGCAGCGGCCCGCCGCCAGATCCAGGCGCTGCAACAGGCGCGGCCCGGGCAGGCGCAGACAGCCCTGTTCGAGGGCCAGCTGGCCCTCATCGACGGCGACCTGCCGCGAGCCCGCGACCGCTTCCAGACCCTGTTGCGCGGCAACCCCGCCAATCTGGCGGTGTTGCAGCTGGCGGCGGCGCTGGAGCTGCGGGCCGGCGCGCCGGTGCAGGCCGAGGCGCTGTTGAGCAAGGCGCTGCAGTTGGCCCCCGAGTCCGCACCCATTCGCCGCCTGCTGGCCCGCAGCCTGCTGGCCCTGGGCCAGGCCGGCAAGGCACTGAACACGCTGGAACCCCTGCTCGGCAAGGCCACCGGCGATGTCGAAGCCCTGCAACTGGCGGCGCAGGCACGGTTGCTGGGTGGCGACGCGGCGGCCGCAGCGGCCTACTTCGAGCGGGCCCGTGCGCTGCGCCCGCTCGACCCCCAGCTGCGCACCGCGGCAGCGCTGGCGCGCTTCGGGCGTGGCCAGGTCGAGCCGGCCATTGCCGAGCTGCAGGCGGTGGCGGCGTCCGACAGCGGCATGGACGCCGACCTGGCCCTGATCAGTGCCGAAATGCGGCGCAAATCGCCCGACGCGGCGCTCAAGGCCGTGGACGGGCTGGAGCGCAAGCAGCCTGACAAGCCGCTGGCGGCGCACCTGCGCGGCCAGGTCCTGCTGGCACGGGGTGACGAGGCGGCGGCGCGCGCGGCTTTCGGCCAGGCGCTGGCCCGCGATGCCACCTACCTGCCGTCGGTGATGGCACTGGCCAGCCTGGATCTGAACGCCGGCCAGCTCGAGCGCGCGCGCAGCCGCCTGGATGGTTTGATCCAGGCCATGCCCGAGAACAGCGCGGCCTACGTTGCAGCGGGCGAGGTGCTGGCCCGCAGCGGCGCCAGCCGCGAGGAGGTGGCCGAACTGCTGGACCGCGCGGTGCGGGCCCGGCCTGCGGACCGGGTGGCCCGCCTGGTGCTGATCGATCACCATCTGGCCACGCACCATGCAAAGGCGGCGCTGGACGCGGCCCAGGCGGCACTGACCCAGATGCCCGACCAGCCCGAACTGCTGCTGCGCCTGGGTCGGGCCCAGGCCGTGCTGGCGGACTATCAACAAGCGGTCAACAGCTTCAAGCGCCTGGTCGTGCTGCAGCCGCGCAACGCCGACGGCCACCTCTTGCTGGCCGAGTCGCAGGCCGCATCGGGCGACCTGCCGGCGGCCACGCGCAGCGCACGCCGCACGCTCGACCTGGCGCCGGCATCGCTGCGGGCGCGCAAGCTGGCGATCGGCCTGGCCCTGCGCCAGCAGCAGCCGGCG
>JAYUQJ010000009.1:0-6041 GCA_043756825.1 Betaproteobacteria bacterium
CTCGCGCAAGACCTCGAAGCCGTCCATGCCCGGCATCATCACGTCCAGCAGGATCAGGTCCGGCAGCGGCGCCCGGCGTACCAGTTGCAGGGCACGGGCGCCCGAAGAGGCCACCCGCAATGCGCAATGGGCCTGCAACAGCTCACCGATCACCGTGAGGTTTTCCGGGTTGTCGTCAACGATCAGGACCAGCGGCTGTGACAAGGGGCTGCCCTCGATTGCAAGGTGTTGGAGCGGGTTGCGGGACGCCTGCCAAACGTTTGTATCACGCCCAGCAAGCCGCTTTGGCCCCTGCGGGTGGCTGCGACAATCTGGTGATGAACTCAGCATCGGCCGCGGCCCCTGACGGCCTGCCCCAGCGCATTGTCTGCCTGACCGAGGAGCCCACCGAGGTGCTGTATGCACTGGGCCAGCAGCACCGCATCGTCGGCATCTCGGGCTTCACGGTGCGGCCGCCCCAGGCGCGTCAGGAAAAACCCCGTGTCAGCGCCTTCACCAGTGCCAAGATCGACAAGATCCTGGCCCTGCAGCCCGACCTGGCGATCGGCTTCTCCGATATGCAGGCCGACATCGCTGCCGCCTTGATCAAGGCCGGGGTGGAGGTCTGGATCAGCAACCACCGCTCGATCGACGGCATCCTGGGCTATGTGCGGCGCCTGGGTGCACTGGTGGGCCAGGCGGCTGAAGCCGCAGCCTATGCCGACAGGCTGGCAGCCCGGGTGCAGGACGCGCGGGCGCTGGCCGCCACGCTGGCGCGCCGCCCCCGGGTGTACTTCGAGGAATGGGACACGCCACAGATCAGCGCCATCCGCTGGGTCAGCGAGCTGATGGCGGTGGCGGGTGGGGATGACATCTTCCCGGCCAGGGCCCAGGCCGGACTGGGCCGCGACCGCATCGTCGCCGACCCGCTGGAGGTCGTGCGTGCCGCGCCCGACCTGATCATCGGGTCGTGGTGCGGCAAGAAGTTCCGGCCCGAGCAAGTGGCAGCCCGGCCGGGTTGGGCCGAGCTGCCCGCTGTGCGTGATGGTGAACTGCACGAGATCAAGTCGCCCTTGATCCTGCAGCCCGGCCCGGCTGCCCTGACCGACGGGCTGGCGCGGCTGCAGGCCATCGTCCAGGCCTGGGCGGCGCGCCAGGCATCGCTGGCCGGCTGATCCTGGCCTGGGGCGCTCAAGTCGATCCACGCGCTGCCGAAATTGAAACCAAGCCACCCTGCCGACCAGCATGGGGACGGCGCTGACTTTGACGACTGGCGAGCCGACGCATGGACCTGATCCGCAATCTCCGTATCGCCTACAAGTTCGGCTTGATCACTGGCCTGTTGTTGCTGATGGCATTGCCGCCCATGGGCGTGCTGGCGCTGCAGAAATGGCGTGAGATTCAATCCACCGATGCCGAACTGAGCGGTGTGCGGCCGCTGGGCGATGCGTTGGCCTTGCTGCGCCAGACCCAGTTGCACCGCGCGCTGAGCACCCACTGGCTGGCCGGCCAGGCGGTGCTGGCCGCGCCGCGCGAGGCCAAGGCGCTGGAGGTCGAGCAAGCGCTGGCTCAACTGGGCCAGAGCAGCCAGCCCTACCAGGGCGGCGCGCTGGCCGAGCGCCGTCAATCGGTGCAAGAACAATGGCGCAGCCTGGTCCAGGCGGTGGCCGGCCAGGGCATCGACGGCCCCACCGCCTTCCAGCGCCACAACACCTTGGTGGGTTTGCAGTTGCGCATGCTGGGCGACCTGGCCGACCGCTCGACCCTGATGCTCGACCCGCAGGCTGAAACCTACTACCTGGTGGCGGCCGTGGTGCAGCCGCTGCCCCGCATCACCGAGGTGCTGGGCCAGACGCGGGCCTTGGGCACGCTCTTTCTCCATCGCGCTGCGGTGACGCCGGGCGACCGCGCACTGCTGCAGTCCAATCTTGACCAGCTGGCGGAGCTGGTGGCCGAGAACGAGCGCTACCTGGCCAACGCCACCGAGGGCGACGAGACGCTGCGCCAGGCCCTGGCCGCGTCGCGCGCGGCCACCGCGCAGGCCCTGCAGACCGCAGTGCATCTGGTGCGCAGCCAGCTGATCGATGCGGCCATACCCAGCGTCGCGCCGCAGGCCTACTTTGCCCAGATGACCGGCCATATCGAGGCCCCGATCAAACTGGCCCAGACCACCTTCGAGCTGCTGTCGAGCCGGCTGCAGGACCGTCTGCAGCGAGCCAGGATTCAGGTCGCCACGCTGCTGGCGACATTCATCCTGGCCTCTGCGCTGTCCGGTCTGTTGATGCTGTGGGTGTTGGGCAGCATCCGAAAAAGCGTAGCAGGGGCGCAGGCCGCTTGCGAGGCCCTGGCCCGCGGCGAACTGGACCATGCGGTGCAGGTGCACAGCGCCGACGAGATCGGCCAGATGTCGGTCACGCTGGGGCTGGCGATGCGCAGCCTGGCCGGCATGGTGCGCGAGATCCAGGTCACGGGCGCGGCCGTGGGCACCGGGTCAGCGCAGATTGCCGCAGCCAACAGCGACTTGAGCGCCCGCACCGAACAGACCGCCGCCAACCTGCAGGAGGCCGCATCGGCGATGGAGCAACTGCATGCCACGGTGTGCAACAACGCCGATTCGGCAAGCCAGGCCACTGCCCTGTCGGGCCAGTCCAGCCGGGTCGCTGCGGCGGGCGGCGCGCTGTTCGGCGAAGTGGTGGTCACGATGGCGCAAATCACCCGCAGCTCCGGCAAGATCGCCGACATCATCGGCGTGATCGACGGGATCGCATTCCAGACCAATATCCTGGCGCTGAATGCTGCGGTCGAGGCGGCGCGTGCCGGCGAGCAGGGCCGCGGTTTTGCGGTGGTGGCAAGCGAAGTGCGCAGCCTGGCCCAGCGCAGTGCCAGCGCCGCGCGCGAGATCAAGGCTTTGATCAGCGACAGCGCCGGCACCATCGAGGGCGGTGCCGCCCTGGTCGGTCAGGCCCAGCAGACCATGGTCGAGATCGTTGCCCAGGCTGAACAGGTCAATGCGCTGGTCAGCCAGATCGGCGTGGCCAGCCGCGAGCAGACCGCCGGCATCGGCCAGGTCAATCAGGCCGTGACCCAGCTGGACCAGGCGACCCAGCAAAACGCCGCCCTGGTCGAGCAATCGGCTGCGGCCGCTGACAGCCTGCGCCAGCTGGCAGCGCGGCTGGTGGAATCGGTCAGCCGCTTTCGCGTCGGCAGCGCCTGAGGGCCTGGGACAGCCGGCGGTCCCGGCGGCAGGCCGGCTACACGGTGTCGGCGGTGCCCAGGATGGCAGTGGCCTGGCTGGACAAGGTACCGCCGTTGCCGTGCGCCAGCGCGATGCGGGCACCGGCCACCTGGCGTTCGCCGCAGCCGCCACGCAACTGGCGCACCGCTTCGATCAGGGCAAAGATGCCGTACATGCCGGGGTGGGTGCAGCTCAGGCCGCCGCCATTGGTGTTGACAGCCAGGCGACCGCCGGGCGCGATGCCGCCGTTCTCGACAAAGGCGCCCGCCTCGCCCTTGGCACAGAAGCCCAGGTCCTCCAGGAACAGCAAGGTGTTGATCGTGAAGGCATCGTAGAGCGCGGCGACCTGCACATCGGCCGGCCCCAGTCCCGCCATGGCGAAGGCAGCGGCGCCGCTCTGGCGCGCAGCGGTGACGGTGAGGTCGGGCATCGACGAGATCTGGCGGTGCCAGCAGGCGGTGGCCGTGCCCAGCACATGCACCGGCGGCGCCGGCAGGTGACGGGCCCGGTCGGCACGCACCAGCACGAAAGCGCCGGCACCGTCCGTCACCAGACAGCAATCGCGCACCGTCAGGGGGCTGGCCACCATGCGCGCGCCGAGCACATCTTCGATGCTGAGCGGGCCGCGGTCCCAGGCTTCGGGGTTGCGCTGGGCCCATTGGCGTGCCGCCACCGCCACTTCGGCCAGGTGGCGCCGGGTGGTGCCATATCGCGCCATATGGGCTGACGCCGCTAGCGCATAGGCCGACACCGGCAGCACCGGCTCATAGGGCAGCTCATAGGGCTGGGGGTCCATCGCCCGGCGCGCCTCGGCCACCGCCTTGCGGTTCATGGTGCCGCTGCGCTGGGTGCTGCCGTAGCAGACCAGCACCGCATTGCATTGGCCGGCGGCCAGCGCCAACATGGCCGGCATCAAGTGGGCGATGAAGCTGGAGCCACCCAGCATGGTGCCGTCGATGAAGCGCGGGTTGAGGCCCAGGTACTCGATCACCGGCATCGGCCACATCGTGCTCAGCACGCTGGCGGTGCACAGGCCGTCGATGTCGGCCAGGGTCAGGCCGGCATCGGCCACCGCCAGCCTGGCCGCCTGGGCCAGCAGTTCCATCTCGGTATAGCCCGGCGATTCACCGCAGCCGAAAGTGGCCACGCCGGCAATCACGGCGCTGCCGCGCAAGGCCTTGAGCTGGGGGCTGACCTGGCTGAACGCGTCGTCCATCGGCCGGGCGGTCATGCGCCGGCCTCGAGATCAAACACCACCCGGCCGCGGCCTGCCTGCTGCTCCACCCGGGCTCGCACGCGTTGCCCGACATGCAGGGCAGCGGGCGGCTGGGCAGTGACCTGGCTCATCAACTGTACCCCTTCATCCAGGCCCACCATGCAGACGTTGTAGTCGCCGCCCTGCTCGGCGCGGCGGCTGATCAGCGTCACGGCCAACACCTGCCCGCCGCCGCCCGGGGCCACGAAGGCCGGCGAGTCGGCGCCGCAATGCGGGCAGAGTTCGCGCGGAAAGTAGACATGCCGCCGGCAGGCGGTGCACTGCTGGATCAGGAAGCGGCCCTGGTCCAGCGCCTGTTGGTGCCGGGCCTGCACGCCGGTTTGGAGGGGGGTCATCGGGGTCACCGTCTGAATAAGGGGGCGAGCCGGTCGACTCGGCGGTCGGCCGCACGGGCAGTGTGCCCTGGGCACTGCGCCGGCACCATCACCGAGGTGACCGGAAACCCCCGATTGCACACCGGCCGGCCAGCGGGCAAGCTGACCCGCTGTGCCCTGACCGAGCGGAGACCTTGATGACCCAGCGATTGCCCTGCCGCACCACCCGCCTGACGGCGCTCTGCCTGGGCCTGCTGTTGCCCTGGCTGCAGACACCGGCGGCGGCCCAGCCGGTGGCGGGCGGCACGGTGCGCCTGCTGGTGGGCTATGCGGCGGGCGGGCCGGTGGACGCAATGGCCCGCATCTTCGCGCCGGCGCTGGCCCAGGAGCTGGGCGCGAATGTGCTGATCGAGAACAAGCCCGGGGCCAGTGGCGCACTCGCCGGCGAGATGACGGTGGGCGCTGCGGGCGACGGCAGCCTGCTGTTCTTTGCTGCCAGCCCCACCATCACCATCGTGCCCAATATCCAGAAGAAGCTGCGCTACGACCCGGCCCGCGACCTGATGCCGGTGGCCCCGCTGTTGAGCTATGCCAATGTGCTGGTGGTGCCCAAGGACAGCCCGGCCCGCAATGTCACTGAGCTGCTGGCGCTGGCGCGCAGCCAGCCCGGCAAGGTGTTCTACGGCTCGGCCGGGGTCGGTGCGTCCAACCACCTCAGCGGCGAACTGCTGGCGCTGCAGGGCAAGGCCCCGCTGACCCATGTGCCCTACAAAGGCAATGCGCCGGCGATGAACGACGTGATCGGGGGCCAGTTGCAGATGATGTTCGATATCGTCGGCGGCGCGCAGAAGTACATCGGCGCAGGCCAGGTGCGGGCCCTGGCCGTCACTTCGGCCCAGCGCAACCCGATGCTGCCCGACGTGCCGACCATGCGCGAGGCCGGCCTGCCCGGCTACGAGGTGGTGGGCTGGATGGCGCTGTACGGCCCGACCCGGCTGGCCCCGGCGGCCGCCGAACGCCTGGCCGATGCCGCCCGCAAGGTGCTGGGCGCGGCCGATTTCCAGGCCCGGCTGCTGGCCCTGGGCTATACCCCCTGGTCCGGCAGCGCCGAGCAACTGGCCGGCTTTGCGGCACGCGAGCGCGCGATGTGGGCTGGCGTGGCCAAGGGCATCGAGATCGACTGAAGCGCGGCGCTGCCCTGACGCTGCCCTGACGCTGCCCTGACGCTGCCCTGACG
>JAYUQJ010000010.1:0-6036 GCA_043756825.1 Betaproteobacteria bacterium
GCCGACCGCCGGCCCACCCCGGGCCTTGGGCTCCCTCAGGCGTTGACTGCCGCGATCCCGCGCTTGATCAGCAGCGCCTTGCCGGCGCGCGAGACCGGCGGGCGGCCCAGCACGCCGGAGATGAAACCGCCGGCATCGACCAGTGCATCCAGATCGATGCCGGTATCCACACCCATGCCGCACAGCATGAAGACCACATCCTCGGTAGCCACATTGCCGGTTGCGCCCTTGGCATAGGGGCAGCCGCCCAGCCCGGCCACGCTGGTGTCGAAGGTGTGGATGCCCATCTGCAGGCAGGCCAGGATATTGGCCAGCGCCTGGCCATAGGTATCGTGGAAATGACCGCTCACCTGATCGATGGGGTAGTGCCTGAGCGCCCGCTCCATCACCGCCTGCACCTGGCGCGGCGTGCCCACACCGATGGTGTCGGCCACCCCGCAATGGTCCACGCCGATCTGCTTGAACAGCTTGACCAGGTGCTCCACCTCGTCGGGCGTGACCTCACCCTGGTAGGGGCAGCCCAGCGCACAACTGATGGCCGAGCGCACTTTCAGCCCGGCCGCGCGAGCGGCGGCCACCACCGGGGCAAAGCGCTCGATGCTCTCCTCGATGCTGCAATTGATGTTGCGACGGCTGAAGGCCTGGCTGGCGGCGCCGAACACCACCACCTCGTCCAGGCGGGTGCTGGGCTGGTCGGGCTGCCAGCCCGCCAGCGCGGCCTGCAGGCCCAGCATATTGGGCACCAGCACGCTGTAGCGCACGCCCGGCCGGCGTTGCACCGCCGCCATCACCTGGGCGTTGTCGGCCATCTGCGGCACCCACTTGGGGCTGACATAGCTGGTGACCTCGATCTCGCGCAATCCCGCGCCCTGCAGCCGGTGCACCAGTTCGACCTTGACGGCTGCGGGCACCGGCTGGGCCTCGTTTTGCAGGCCGTCGCGGGGGCCCACGTCCACCAGGGTGACATGCTCAGGAATCATTTTTGTCTCCAACAAGGCTCGAAAGGATTATCGGCGGCACACCACCGCCCGCCGTACCGCCCCAAACCCGGGCCTGGCGCCGCACAATCTACGGCATGTCCCTGCCACCCGGCCTGCTGCCAATTGCCCACCAGTTGCACACCAGCCTGCTGCGCGAGATCGACCACGAAATAGAGATCGAGCGGATGGTCGGTGATCCACGCTACGGGCGCGATGTGCTGCTGGTGTGCGACGCCTGCCCTGGCACCAACCTGCCCAGCCTGGCAGCGCAATGGCGCGGCTTGATGCTGGCCCGGCTGCACGCCCCGCCGAACCAGCCCCAACCCGCTGAGACCGGCGCGCCGCCGATGGACCCGCACGCGGTGCCGTTGGCCGGGGCCAGCGGCAGCGACCTCGGCCCGACCGACGGTGATACCCGGCCCGGCCTGCCCCCCCCTCGGCCGCGGCCGCCCTTGCAGGCCGATACAGCGGTCTCGAGGCTGCAGCGCTGGTGGGCGCGCTGGCGCTGAGGCGGCCGGGTGGCCGGGCCAGCCCGGACGCTCACGGCACCAGGCGCAGCAGCTCGCCGCCCTCGGCCACCTGGTCGCCCACCGCATACAGCAGCTCGGCCACCACCCCGTCGCGCGGTGCATGCAGGGTGTGCTCCATCTTCATCGCCTCCATCACGGCCAGCGCCTGGCCCTGGGTAACCGTGTCACCGGCGACGGCCAGGAAGGCGATCACCTTGCCCGGCATCGGGGCCGTGAGGCGGCCGGCCTCGGCACTGCCTTCGCCGGCCTGGGCGATCGCATCGATCTGGCGCAGCACTGCGCTGCCCTCGGGCGCGAACACCGCCACCCTGTCGCCCCGGGCGTAGACCGACAGGGTCAGGCGGCGATCGGCCAGACCCACGTCGAAACGGCCATCGGCCAGCCGGCGCGCCGACAAGGGCCATTCACCGGCGCCGGTCTGCAGCAGCAGCCGGCCGTCGCTGGCGGTACTGTGCGGCCGCACCAGCGCGACCGGGTGCAGCGCGCCCGCATGCTCCAGGTCGAAATGGCGGCGCGCCCCGCCCTGAAGGCGCCAGCCGTCGCGGCGCGACCAGGGGTCGGCCGTCTCCAGGGCCGCCTCCTGGGCCAGGGTGTGGGCCAGCACGCCGGCGGCGGCCACTTCCAGCGCCAGGGCCGGTTGGTCCAGCAGGACCGCGCGTTCGCGCTCGATCAGGGCGGTGTCCAGGTCGGCGGTGGCGAAGGACGTGCAGGCCACCACCCGGCGCAGAAAGGCCACATTGGTGTGCAGGCCCACCACATGGGTCTCGGCCAGCGCAGCGTCAAGCCGGGCCAGGGCCTGGGCCCGGTTGTCGCCCCAGACGATCAGCTTGGCGATCATCGAGTCGTAATGCGGGCTGATCGCATCGCCCTCGCCCACCCCGGCATCGACCCGCACCGCGCAATCGGCGCTGCCGCGCTGGAACCGCACATGCGCCGGCCAGCGCAACACATCCAGGCGGCCGGTGGCGGGCAGGAATCCGCCGTCCGGGTTCTCGGCGCAGATGCGGGCCTCGATCGCATGGCCGGTGATCTGCAGCTGGTCCTGGCGCAGCGGCAGCGGCTGGCCGGCAGCCACCCGCAACTGCCATTCCACCAGGTCCAGGCCGGTGATCGCCTCGGTCACCGGGTGCTCGACCTGCAGCCGGGTGTTCATCTCCATGAAATAGAAGCGCAGGTCGCCGTCGTCCACCTCCTCGGCGATGAATTCGACCGTGCCGGCACCCACATAGCCCACCGCCTGGGCAGCGGCCACCGCCGCCGCGCCCATCTCGGCGCGCCGGGCCGGGCTGATGCCGGGCGCTGGTGCTTCCTCCAGCACCTTCTGATGGCGGCGCTGCACCGAGCAATCGCGCTCGAACAGGTGGATGCAGCCGCCCAGGCTGTCGCCGAACACCTGGATCTCGATGTGGCGCGGCCGGGTGACATAGCGCTCGACCAGCACTTGGTCGTCGCCGAAGCTGGACCGGGCCTCACGCTGGCACGAGGCCAGCGCAGCGGCGAAATCGTCGGCCCGGTCGACCCGGCGCATGCCCTTGCCGCCGCCGCCGGCGCTGGCCTTGATCAACACCGGGTAGCCGATGCGGCCGGCCTCGGCAGCCAGCAGCGCGGGGTCGTTGTCGGCGCCGTGGTAGCCCGGCACCAAGGGTACGCCAGCCTTTTCCATCAGGGTCTTGGCCGCCGACTTGCTGCCCATCGCCGCAATCGCCGACGGCGGCGGCCCGATGAAGGCGATGCCCGCATCTGCGCAGGCCTGGGCAAAGCCCTGGTTCTCCGACAGGAAGCCGTAACCCGGATGCACCGCCTGGGCGCCGGTGGCCAGCGCCACCTGCAGGATGCGGTCAGCGCGCAGGTAGCTGTCGCGCGGGGCCGCGCCGCCGATCAGCACCGCCTCGTCGCAGGCCCGCACATGCAGCGCATCCACGTCGGCCTCGGAATACACCGCCACGGTGCGGATGCCCAGGCGCCGGGCGGTCGTGGCGACGCGGCAGGCGATCTCTCCCCGGTTGGCAATCAGGATCTTCTTGAACATGGTCTTGCTCCTCATGCAGGCGCCTGCGCGCGCCCGATTCGTCCGCGCAGCCCGCGAAGCAGCGATCTCAGAAACTTCCACAACAGCACGGTCACCGCCACCATCACGACCACCGCGACCAGCAGCGCCAGCGCCGCCCCGACCGGATGGGCCCAGGACAGCCAGAGCATGGCGGGCACTGCGGCATCCCCCAGCAGGGACAGACCGATGTTGGAAAAGGGCTCGGGCGAGGTGTTGACCGCTGCACGCGTGGTGGCCTTGCTGAGCTGGCTGGTGGCGGCCAGCGTGCCGCCCAGCAGGCCGGCCACAGTGGCCCAGGTGGCCTGATCGCCACCAAATACCGAGGCCGCCAAGGCCGCGCCGGCGGGGATGCGCACCAGGGCATGCAGCGCGTCCCACACCGAATCGAGGCCGGGGACCTTGTCGGCGAAAAACTCCAGCGCCAGCATCAGCCCGGCCGCCCCCAGCACCAGCGGGTTCTGCAATATCTGCAGGCCTGCCGGCAACACCACCCAGCCCAGGCTGCCGGCCAGGCCGGTGAGGAAGATCACCAGATAAAGGCGCAGTCCGCTGGCCCAGCCCAGCGCCGCAGCAATCGCCAACAGGTGGCCGGTGGTGAGGGTGGCGGTGTCCATCGGGCCGGCTCCTCAGCGTGACGACTTGGCCTGCGCTGGCCACGCAGCCGCCCGGGAGGGTGCACGGGTGGGTGCACGGCGCATCAGCGGGCTGGGTGATGCGGCCGTCATGCCGCCACCCCGACCATGCTGTCGCCAACGGCGCCGCGCTGGCAGGATTGCCCGGCGCGCGCGCCGAACATCGCCTGCGGGTCGGCGCCACGGGCCAGCGTGATCAAGCCGGCGCGGGGCTGGCCGACCAAGCCCTGGCGCGTCCGATCGGCAATGGTTTGGCTGGCCAGGAAGGGGATCGTCAGGGCCTGGCGGCGCATGGCTCGGCTTCGGTGTCGGCTTCGGTGTCGGCCATCAGATCAATGCCGCCAGGCGCGCAGGCCGCGGCGGGTTTCGAAGGCGTCGAAATCGCGATCGGCGTGCAGCAGGGTGTAGCCCCGCTCGATGCAGAAGGCCGCCAGCAACACGTCGACGGCGCTTCGCACGGTGATACCGGCAGCGCGCAGGCTGCGGTAGTGCGCGGCGGCGCGCAGCGCCAGCGCCTGTCCGCCGGTGGGCTCGATGGTCAAGGTCAACAGCAATTGCTCGGCTTGCAGGTAGTGGCGCTCGTGCCGAAAGCCGCGCAACACTTCGTAGAGCACCAGGTCGGGCACGATGATCTGCGCCTCGCCCCGGGCCAGCAACTGGCGCAGCGTGGCGCGCGCGGGCGACATTGCACCGTTGAAAAAATCGATCCAGACGCTGGAATCAACGACCAGCATGGCGGCGCCTGGGGGCAGGCTCTTGCACCTGGGGGGCTGCGGCGGTCGGCGCGCCGGGCCCGGTTTGCAATGCCGTGGCCGCCGGCGGCCGGGCGCTGTGGTCGTCGCTGTCGTCACCATCCCAGTGCAGCTTGCCCTCCCACTTCAGGATTTCATGGTAGGCCGCCTGGCGCGCTATCAGGCGCAGCCCGGCTTCCACCACGTCTTTCTTGGTCTTGTAGCTGCCCGACTGCATCGCCGCTTCAAGCACTTGGTCATCGATGTCGATATTGGTGCGCATGATGTGTATAAAACATGAATAATCGACACATCATACCCATCACATGCGGAACACGCCGAACTTTGTCTCGGGGATGGGTGCGTTCAAGGCCGCGCTCAGCCCCAACGCCAGCACCCGGCGGGTGTCAGCCGGGTCGATCACGCCATCGTCCCAGAGCCGGGCGCTGGCGAAATAGGGGTGGCCCTGCACCTCGTACTTCTGGCGGATCGGGTCCTTGAAGGCCTGCTCCTCGTCGGCCGACCAATTGCCGCCCCGGCCCTCGATGCCGTCACGCTTGACCGTGGCCAGCACGCTGGCGGCCTGCTCGCCGCCCATCACGCTGATGCGGGCGTTGGGCCACATCCACAGCATGCGGGGCGAGTAGGCGCGGCCGCACATGCCGTAGTTGCCAGCGCCAAAGCTGCCGCCGATGATCACCGTGAACTTGGGCACTGCGGCGCAGGCCACCGCGGTGACCATCTTGGCGCCGGCACGGGCGATGCCCTCGTTCTCGTACTTGCGCCCGACCATGAAGCCGGTGATGTTCTGCAGGAAGACCAGCGGGATCTTGCGCTGGCAGCACAGCTCGATGAAATGCGCGCCCTTGTTGGCGCTCTCGGCAAACAGGATGCCGTTATTGGCCACGATGCCCACCGGCAGGCCCTCGATGTGGGCGAAGCCGCAGACCAGGGTGGCGCCGTAGCGCGACTTGAACTCGTCGAAGACGCTGTCGTCGACGATGCGGGCGATCACCTCGCGCACGTCATAGGGCTTGCGGGTGTCGGTGGGGATCACGCCGTGCAGCTCGGTCTCGGCATGGCGCGGCGGCTTGGCCGGCTGCACGGCCAGCG
>JAYUQJ010000011.1:0-6033 GCA_043756825.1 Betaproteobacteria bacterium
GGCAAGCCGGCCGAGGTGACCGACTGGCTGACCAAAGCGGTCAAGATCGATCCGGCCGACCTGACCCCGCACCTGCTGCTGATCGACCACCTGGCGGCCACCGGCCAGACCAAACCGGCGCTGAACGCGGCCCAGGCGGCCCTGGGCGCCCTGCCCGACAACGTCGAACTGCTGGACCGCCTGGGCCGCGCGCAGCTGGCGCTGAATGATGCACAGCAGGCCATCAGCACCTTCAACAAGCTGGCCCAGCTGCAGCCCAAGTCGCCGCAACCCCAGTTGCGCCTGGCCGACGCCTATGCCCTGGCCAAGAACAGCAGCGGGCTGGCTGCGGCGGTACGCAAGGCGTCCGAAATCGCTCCCAAGTCCCTGCCTGTGCTGCAGGCCCAGGCCACCCTGGC
Source organism: Betaproteobacteria bacterium (assembly GCA_043756825.1). GTDB lineage: Bacteria > Pseudomonadota > Gammaproteobacteria > Burkholderiales > Burkholderiaceae_C > Pseudaquabacterium. The sequence goes on from JAYUQJ010000011.1 coordinate 399, forward strand.
GATGACCGAGGGCAAGCCGGCCCAGGCGCTGGCGGTGGCCAAGACGATCCAGACCCAGCGGCCTGACGATGCGGTGGGCTACATCGTCGAAGGCGATGTCGAGATGCGCCAGCGCAACTGGGACAACGCGGCCACCGCATTGCGCAAGGCGCTGACCCGCCAACAGCCGGGCGACACCGCGCTGCGCCTGCATTCGGCGTTGGTGGCGGGCAAGAAGCAGGCCGAGGCCGACAAGTTGGCCGGCGAATGGCGCAAGTCCCACCCTGCCGACCTGGCCTTCGTGCAATACCTGGGCGACATCGCGATGGCCTCGGGCCGCCTGGACGAAGCCGAGACGCTGTACCGCCAGGTGCTGGAAAAGCAGCCCAACAACCCGCTGTCACTGAACAACCTGGCTTATGCCTTGGCGACGCAGAAGAAGCCGGGCGGCATTGCCTTGGCGGAAACGGCGCTGCTGCAGGCCCCGGAAGCACCCGCGCTGCTCGATACCCTGGCCTATTGCCTGGCCGCTGAGAACCAGTTGCCGCGCGCCCTGGAGGTGCAGACCAAGGTGGTGGCACTGGCCCCCGACATGGCGCAGTTCCGCCTGCAACTGGCCCGGCTGCAATTGCAGTCGGGCGACAAGCCCAGCGCCCGCGCAGAATTGGCCAAGCTGGCCAAGCTGGGGGCCGCCTTCCCACGCCAGGCCGAAGTCGCCGAACTGCTCAAAAGCGCGGGAGGGTAAGCCCGGACACAAACAGTCCCGTGGACTGTTTGTGCCTGGCGAACCGGTCTCGCTCTGCGAGACCGTGGGAGAGGGTTGCAGTCAGACGGCCCGACAGGCCGATGCAGTCACGCGGGGCAAAAAAACCCGCACACCATCACCCGCCCGCATCCTCACCCCATCGCCCGGTACACCAGCGCCTTGTACTGAAACCAGAACGGGTGCCAGAAGCCCATGAAGCGCTGGGCCATCACCACCCCGGCCAGGCCGGTGGCCGGCGAAACAAACCAGTGGGTCGCGGCCAGGCCGCCCCATTGCATCTCGCCCACCGCCGCGGTGCCCTGCAAGGCCGAGGCCTGCCGGGTGATGGCGCCGCCCAGGCCGAAACCCAGGCTGGGCAGCGCGCCGCGCAGCGCGAACTGCACGCTGCGCTGCGCCGCCAACTGGTCAGTGAACAGCGCCGCGCTGGTGGCCGGCTTGAGCAGCGCGTCCGGGCCAGGCAGCAGCCGACGCAACAGGGCCAGCATGTCGGCCTGGGTGGTGAACAGGCCACCGGCCGCAGACTGGCGTGCCACCGGCTGCAGATAGGCCCCAGGCCAGGGTGTGTCGTCCAGACGCTTCAAGCCCGGTTTCATCGGGTCGATCAGGTCGCCCCGGTACAGCGCGGCCAGCCTGGGCCGCTGCTCGGGACGCAAGACAAAACCGGTGTCGACCATGCCCAGCGGGCCCAGCAGGCGCTGCTGCAGCACCGCGCCGAAGGATTGGCCGGTGATCACCTCCACCACCCGGGCCAGCACGTCCGGGGCGACCGAGTACTCCCAGCCCTCGCCGGGTTGGTAGAGCAGGGGCAGGCCGGCCAGGCGCTCGACCATCTGCGCCAGATCGAGGCTGGGCAGGCGGATGCCGGCATCCAGATAGGCATTGAAGATCGGCGTGCCGGGGTCGAACACGCCGTGGCTCAGACCGGCCTGGTGGCTGAGCAGGTGGCGGATGCTGATGTCGCGGGCCAGCGGCACGGTGTCGTGCAGCGCGCTGGCGCCCGGCCGCAGCACCCGCAGGCCGCCCAGGGCCGGCAGCCACTGACGCACCGGGTCGTCCAGGCCCAGCAGGCCTTCGTCGACCAGCATCAGCACCAGCACCGCCGCGATCAGCTTGGTGTTGCTGAAGGCGCGGTGGATATGGTCGGGGCGCAGCGGCGTGCCGGCCTCGATGTCGGCCAGGCCCAGACAGACTTCATCCACGCATTGGCCGTGGCGCAACACCGCCGCCGACACACCGGCCAGGCGCCGCTGGTCGATCTCGCCCTGGAGCACGGCGTGCGCTGCCCTGAATCCTGCACCGGCAGGGTTCATGCGGCGGTCGACTTGAACTGCCAGGCCGGCCCGCCGTGCTCGCGGGCGCTGCCCTCGGCCTGCAGCTTCTGCAGATGCGCCCGCAGCGAGCGCAAGGCCATCGCATGCAGCACCTTGGGGGTGTCGGCATAGACCTGGGCCAGCAGCTGGGCCTCGGACGCAGGCGCCTGGCTGGCGAGGTCCTTCAAGGCCGCCAGCACCTTGGCCTCGCGACCCAGGCGGTGGGCCACCGTCTTGCGTACCACCTCGTGCGGCGCATCGATCAGAAAGCCATGGCCGGGCGCCAGCCACTCGAGGTCTTCGTCCAGCAGCCGGCGCAGCGAGGCCAGGTACTGGGCCATGTCGCCATCGGGCGGGTTGATCACCACCGTGCTGCCCTGCATCAGGTGGTCGCCGGTGAAGAGCAGTTTCTCTTCTTCCAGCAGGAAGCACAGGTGGTTGCTGGCATGCCCGGGCGTGTGCAGCACGCGCAGCGTGACACCGGGCCCCAGCGCCAGCCGGTCGCCATCGGCCAGTACCGTGAGCGGCTGGAAGCTGGCGTCCTGCCATTCGGGGTGCTCGGCGACCCGGCCGAAGGTGGCGGCACCGGTGGCGGCCTGCAGCGCCTGCGCCGCGGGTGAATGGTCCTTGTGGGTATGGGTGGCCAGGATGCGGGTGATGCGGCCCGGCGCCGCGGCCAGCAGGGCCTGCACATGGGCCGCGTCGTCTGGGCCGGGATCGAGCAGGGCCCATGCGTCGCTGCCTGGCGCACCGATGAAGTAGCTGTTGGTGCCCGGGCCGGTCATCATGCTGCCGTTGTCGGCGGTGACCCGCAGCACCCGCGGCGACAGCCACACCGGGCGGCCCGGCACCAGCTCGGTGCTGGCCGTACCCAGCCCGTCGGGATCGAGCCGGCCCAGTTCGGCATACGACCAGCCGCCGACATTGACCGGCTGCCGGCCCTTGGCCGACAAGCCGATGCGCGGGCGGGTGACGGGCACTACCGACTGGGCCCGGGCCCAGGCCACGGCGTCGGCCGCGCGGGCAAAGCCAGCCAGGTGCTGGAGCGTCAGGGTGGTCACGTTCATCAGCTTCAGGCCGCGGGCGGGATCGACCGCTTCGGCCGGGGTCAGCCAGAGCAGCTCCACCGTTTCAGTGGCATCGTGCTGGGCGGTCTGGCCGGCGGGCGCCTGGGTGATGAAGAAGCGGGTGTCGAAGATCTTGGGCATGCCCTTGGGCGTGATCCAGTGGCTGTAATAGGCCAGCCCCCCCATGGCCAGGCGCACCCCCAGCTGCTGGCAGACCTCGGCCATGCCGATCTGGTTGGCATGCAGGGCCCGGCGCATCGCCACCACCTCGGCCAAGGGCAGGGCGTGCAGGTCGGCCAGACCGCCGCGCTCATCGGCGGCAAACAGCAGGCCGGCCTCTTCGAAGCACTCGCGCACCGCCGCCACCCAGTAGTGCAATCCGTCGGCGGGCAGGCCCAGGCGGGTGCTGGCGGCGCCATCGTCCAGGCCATCACAACGCTCGTAATGGCCTCGGTCGCTCGGATCGAGCAAGCCGCCGGGGAAGACCGTGGCCCCACTGTTCTGGTCGCCGGGCTTCTCGGCCCGGCGCAGCAACAGCACCTCGGGGCCGCGCGGGCTGTCGCGCAGCACGATCAAGGAGGCGGCGGCACGCGGCTGCACCCGGGCGCCTGGGGCAGCGGCCAGCAGGCCGGGGGTGGGGACAGTGGTCATGACGCGGCTTTCAGGCGGATTTGGCCACGCCAGCGGCCAGCAGCGCGTCCACTTCGGCGGGGCTGAAGCCCAGTTCGGCCAAGACCGCCAGCGTGTGGGTGCCGGCGGCAACCGCCGGGCTGGGCTGGTCGGGCTGGCTGCGCGAAAAACGCGGCGCCGGCGCCGGCTGCAACACCCCGGCCACTTCGGTATAGGCCTGGCGCGCCCGGGCGTGCGCATGACCGGCCACCTCGGCCAGGGTCAGCACCGGGGCAAAGCACACGTCGGTGCCCTCCAGCAGCGCGCTCCATTCGTCCCGGGTCCTGGCGGCCATCAGCGCGCCGATGTCGGCCCGCATCGCCGGCCAGCAGCGGCGGTCGTACTGGCGCGCCACATAGCTGGCGTCCAGGCCGATGCGCTGCACCAGTTCGGCAAAGAACTTGGGCTCGAGCGCGCCAATACTCACCCAGCGCTGGTCGGCGGTGGCGTAGGTGTCGTAGAAGGGCGCGCCGCCATCGAGCAGGTTGGCCGCGCGCGCATCGGTATCCCAGCGGCCGGACGCGGCCATGCCGAAGAAGATGCTCATCAGCGACGATGCGCCGTCCACCATGGCCGCATCCACCTCCTGGCCCTGGCCCGAGCGGCTGCGCTCGAACAGGGCCGCCATCAGCCCGAAGGCCAGGTAGAGCGAGCCACCGCCGTAATCGCCCACCAGGTTGAGCGGCGGCACCGGCTTGGCGCCGCCGCCGATGGCATGCAGCGCGCCGGTCAGGGCGATGTAGTTCAGGTCATGGCCGGCAGCCTGGGCCAGCGGGCCGGTCTGGCCAAAGCCGGTCATGCGCCCGTAGACCAGGCCGGGATTGCGCGCGCGGCACACCTCGGGGCCCAGGCCCAGGCGCTCGGCCACGCCGGGGCGAAAGCCCTCGATCAGCACGTCGGCGCGGTCGATCAGGCGCAGCGCGGCATCGCGCCCGGCCGGCTGCTTGATGTCCAGCGCCAGCGAGCGGCGGTTGCGCCCGGCCACGTCGAAGCGCGTTTCCATCGGCACGCCCAGGCCGCTGGCCTCGGTGCGGTCGATGCGCAGCACCTCGGCGCCCAGATCGGCCAGCAACATGGCGCACATCGGGCCGGGCCCGATGCTGGCCAGCTCCACCACCCGCAATCCGCTCAACGGTCCCATCCAGGCTCCTGCTCGGTTATGAAATTTCAGCGCCAAAGTGTGCCGCAGTGGCGGCACCGGCCGGTGTCCTGCCGGGGACCCTTTTCAGGCTCACCAGAAACAAAATCGGCAAGTCGTTGATTTCATTGGAATCGGCATCCAGGGAAACCGGAGCGAATTTGGTGGGTCTTCATGCTGGTGCTGCTGTCGGATTGATCTCAAAGCCGAGCGCGGCGGCGCGGCGCTTGAGGGCGGCGACGCTGCGCTGGCGCTGCTGCTCTTCGTAGTGCTGTTGGTTTTGTTCGACGAATGCCTCGCCGCGCGTGAGCATGAGGTACACCATGCGTGCCAGCTTATGCGCCACAGCGGTGTTGGCTCGCGGCTTGTCCATGCGGCTGCACAGGCGGCAGTAGTACGCGCCGAGCGCGGAGTCGCTGTGCGACAGGCTCATCGCCGCCATCTTCAGCGCCTGGCGCACCCGGTTGACCGACCGCTTGGTCTTGGCTGACAGGATCTTGCCGCCGCTGATCTTGGTGCCCGGGCACAGCCCCAGCCACGAACAGAAGTGCTTGACGGTTTCGAATCGACTCAGAGACTGAGCGGATTTCGAGCGTGACCGAGCAACGCCACAAAACGTGCCCGGTCTAGACGCAAAGCGGAGCCATAGCCCGGGCTATGGCGAGCATTTGCAACGACGAGCGGGTGCGTTTTGGGGTGGTGAGCG
>JAYUQJ010000012.1:0-17426 GCA_043756825.1 Betaproteobacteria bacterium
GTCTCGGTCTTCGAGAAAACCGAGGTTTCATGCGCCTTGCAGCCAGATCGCTCGCGGCCGGAACCGTCAAATCCCGCTAACCAATTGATCTTGTTCGACTTTTAACCGGACACTACTGATGTTCGGCCTCACCAAATACCACCGCGTCCGGCGTTTGCGTAGCTTACTTTATGTAGCTACAATTAAGCATGCGGATTGAATTCGATCCAGCCAAAAATGCGTCCAATCAAGAGAAGCACGGCCTGTCACTTGCGCTGGCATCAGCGCTCGACTGGGATGAGGCTCTGGTCTGGACTGATGATCGGTACGAGTACGGCGAGTTGCGCATGATCGCGCTCGCACCTGATACCGGAATCCTGTACTACGTGGCGTTTATGGATCGCGATGATGCCCGCCGGATCATCAGCTTGCGCAAAGCCAATCGACGCGAGGTGAAGCACTATGTCCAAAGTTTCTAAGCGGCCAGCGGTTGTCATGCCGACCGTGGCTGAAGACAAAGCCATCACGGTTGCGGCCAAGGCCGACCCTGATGCGCAACCCTTGACGCCCAAGCAGTTGCAAGCCATGGTTCCGCTCAAGTCCGTACGGGGGCGTCCCAAATCCGAGAACAAGAAGTTGTTGGTGTCGGTTCGGTACAGCCCTGAGGTTGTGGCGTACTTCAAGTCAACAGGCGAAGGCTGGCAGTCGCGCATGGATGGCGTATTGCAGCAATACGTCGCACGTCATTCTCGTAGAGCGTGAGGCCAAACCGGTCGTTCGAGCCGACAGCCCTCGGCAAGCCTCGGTCTGCGGCTCCACTTCAGCGTTGACGGCCGAGCGTACCAGCGCAGATCGCACCTTCGCACAGATCCGCACAGATTCGCACTGGCAGCGCTTCTCGCCTTTCGACTCACCCGCAAAGCCGCAGGCGGGCCGCCGGTAGCGCGCCTATGCGGCGCCGAGCAGCGCAGGGCTTGTGGCCGCGCGCCTTGGCACGCTTCGTGATCTGACTCGTCGCATCTGTTCGAGCGCAGCGAACGCAGCGAGTTATGCGACGGGGCCGCGAGACCGAGCAGCGCAGGGCAGCCTGAGCGCAGCGAAGGCCGCTGCATCGAAGCGCTGCCGGTGGCCCGCCTGCGGCTTTGCTTGGGGGTGATGGCGGTGCGCGGAGCTGTTCCACGCCATGGCGATCCGCGCGCCCAACCTGCGCAGCGTCACCAACATCCTCAAGTGCGGCCAGGACCGCCAGCCCTCGCTGTTCGCCGCCGCAGTCAGCCCCGCCATCGAGCACGACAACGTGCGCGGACCCGACTACTACCACTGACCACTGACCCATCCACCACTGCAAGGAGACCCGCCGATGTTGAACGAACACACCCTGGATCAATTGCGCAGCCTGCGCCTGGACGGTATGGTCCGCGCCATCGAGGAGCAGGCCACCAGCACGGCCGCCGACGCGCTGGGCTTCGACGACCGGCTGACGCTGCTGGTGCAGCGCGAGGTTGCCTGGCGCGACGACCGTCGCGTGGCCCGCTTGGCTCCAAGGCCGCCAAGCTCAAGGTCGCCGGCGCCTGCATCGAGGACATCAACTGGCGCGCCAGCCGCTCGTTGGACCGCGGCCTCATCGCCACGCTGGCCGGCGGCGACTGGCTGCGCCATGCGCGCAATCTGCTCATCACCGGCGCCACCGGCAGCGGCAAGACGTGGCTGGCCTGCGCCCTGGCGCATCAGGCTGCGCGTAGAGGTTTCTCGGTGCTGTACGTGCGCGCGGCACGACTGTTCGACGAGCTGCAGGTCGCCCACGGCGACGGTAGCTTCGCGCGGCGGCTGGCCGCATTGGCCAAGCTCGACCTGCTGGTCATCGACGACTTCGCGATCTCGCCCATGGGCTCGGCCGAACGCAACGACCTGCTTGAACTGCTGGACGACCGCATCGGCACGCGCTCGACCTTGATCACCAGCCAGCTGCCGGTCAAGGCCTGGCACACCTACCTCAACGACCCCACATTGGCCGACGCGATCCTCGACCGGGTCGTGCACTCAAGCCACAAGATCGAGCTCAAGGGCACGCGGTCGATGCGCGACGCTGACGCCGCTGCTGCAGTGGCGTGAACGGGCATCTGGCGCACCAGCCCAGCCCGCAGGACCAGACATGAGTACATGGCCCGGTCGGGGCGCCTCCGGCGGCCTGGCGGGGCCTGAAATCTGTAGATCAATCCAACCCCAAAACCGGCCCGGGGACGACTCTGATGGGTGGGCGTTTCAGGCTGATCGTGGACGGTCAGGCTACATTCGACCCCGGTGCTTGCGCGCCACCCCGGCGCTCCCTCGACGACGCTGTTTCACCGTCCACGATCAGACTGAAACGGGCGTCCACGATCGCTGAAATACGCATTGGGGCATGCGTTCAAGCCGGTGAGCTTCTGGTACTGCCAGCGCCTGGACGGCAGCCTCGCGGCGGTGGTGGCCGAGGTCAACAACACCTTCGGCGGTCGCCATCATTACCTGCTGACCGGCCCGCAACTGGGCTTCGGCCGCGAGATGCGGGCGACCAAGCAGTTTCAGGTATCGCCCTTTTGCCAGGTTGCCGGCCAATACCGCTTCCGCTTCATGCGCACCCCGGGTGAGCAAGGCAATGGCGACGGCCGCACGGTGGCGCGCATCGAGTACGACGACGACCAGGGCCCCTTGCTGCTGACCAGCGTCAGCGGCAGCCTGGCCCCGCTCACCCCCCGGCGCCTGCGTCAAGCCCTGTGGCGCATGCCGCTGCTCACCCTGGGCGTGGTGGCGCGCATTCACTGGCAGGCCCTGCGCCTGTTGTCCCGTCGCGTGCCCTTCTTTGGCCGGCAAGGCCAGGTCGCCGACCGTCCCCACCCTGCAGCGAACCTCACCAGCAGCCCGCCATGATGCAAAACGCCGTGTCTTCCGCCGTCACCCACAAGCCCCATCACCTGAGCCTGCCCGCATCGGCGCCGGCGTCGGCGCGCGCCCTGTTTGCATTGCTCAGGCACCTGCAGATCGGCACACTGGATGTGCAATTGCCCGACGGCGGCGTGATGCGCTTCGGCAGCGGCGCCGCAGGCGAACCGCATGCCGCGCTGCGCCTGCACGGTTGGCAGGTCTGTGCGTCGGTACTGCGCGCTGGCGACATCGGTTTTGCCGAGTCCTTCATCGCCGGCGGCTGGGGGTCCAGCGACCTGGTCGGCCTGCTGGCCTTGTTCAATGCCAACCGGGCGGCCGTCGAGGCGGTGGTCTACGGCAGTTGGTGGGGCAACTTGATGAACCGCCTGCGCCACCTGATGAACCGCAACTCGCGCGCGGGCAGCAAGCGCAACATCCATGCGCACTACGACCTGGGCAACGCCTTCTACCGCCTGTGGCTGGACCCGAGCATGAATTACTCCAGCGCCTGGTTCAATGGCAACCCGGCCCAGGCCACCGCCAGCGCCCAGCAAGCCAAGATGCACCGGGCCCTGGCCGAATGCCAATTGCAGCCCGGCGCCCGCTTGTTGGAGATCGGTTGCGGCTGGGGCGCCTTGGCCGAATACGCGGCCGGCAACTTTGGCGCCCGAGTGACCGGCGTCACCCTGTCGGCCGAACAGTTGGCCTTTGGCCAGCAGCGCCTGGCCCGGGCCGGTCTGTCGGCGCAGGCCCAGTTGCGCTTTCAGGACTACCGCGACATCCAGGACGGGCCCTACGACGCCATCGTGTCGATCGAAATGTTTGAAGCCGTCGGTCGTGCCTACTGGCCGAGCTATTTCAAGACCCTGCACGACCAGCTCAAGCCCGGTGGCCGGGCCTGCATCCAATCGATCACCATCGATGACGCACTCTTCGACCGCTATGTGGCCGGCACCGATTTCATCCAGCAATACATTTTCCCGGGGGGCTTGCTGCCCAGCCCCGGTGCGTTTCGCAGCCTGGCCGCCCAGGCCGGGCTGGTGGTCGAGCAGGAACTGTGCTTCGGCCCCGACTACGCCGAGACCTTGCGACGCTGGCGCCAGGATTTTCTGCACCAGGATGCCCAGGTGCGGGGCCTGGGCTTTGACACCCGGTTCATGCGCACCTGGGAGTTCTACCTGGCCTATTGCGAGGCGGCCTTCGCCACCGGCAGCACCGACGTGATGCAGTTCACCCTGCGCCGGCCATGAAGCAGCGGTCCGCCCCACCGGCCAAGGGCCAGACGCGCCGCAGGCTGGTGACCGCCTCCCTGGCGGCGGCGCTGACCGGTGCGGCGCCCGGTGTCCTGCGCGCCCAGGCAGCGCCGGCAGCCGGCGCCGCAGCCGCCAAGGCGCCGCCCGAACTGGCCGCTGATCTGCCCGGGGCCCAGCTGCGCGGCAGTGCCGTGATGCGATTCTTCGGCCTGCATGTCTATGACATCCGGCTCTGGACGGCGGGCAATGGCGGCGACCCGGGTCAGCCGCCCCTGGCATTGGAGCTGGTCTACGGCCGCAAGCTGGTGGGTGCACAGATCGCCAGTCGTTCGGTTGACGAGATGCGCCGGGTCGGGCCGGTCAGCGAGGCGCAGGCCAGCCAGTGGCTGGCTGCCATGACCCAGTTGTTTCCGGACGTGCAGGCCGGCGACCGGCTGACCGGCGTGATGCTGGCCCAGGGAGCGGCGCGCTTCCACTTCAATGGTCGTCTGCGCGGCGATGTCGCCGATGGCGACTTCAGCCGGCTTTTCTTCGGCATCTGGCTCTCGCCGCGCACCTCCGAGCCGCGCATGCGCGAGCAGTTGCTCGGGCTGGTCAAGTGAAGGCCGCCCTGGCCTTGGCCGGCGGCAGCAGCGCCACAGGCGGCGCGCTGTCGGCCTGGGACGGCCTGCGCTACGGCGCGCTGGGCGCACCGCTGGCCTTCGCCGCACTGCCGCTGTATGTCTTGCTGCCCAGTCACTACGGTGGCCTGCTGGGCGTGCCGCTGGCTGCGCTGGGCGCGCTGCTGCTGGGCACCCGGGCGCTGGACGCCCTGATCGACCCCTGGCTGGGTCGGCTGGCTGACCGGGCGCTGGCCCGGCCACGCCGCGATGCCCTGGCACTGGCCGGGCTGGCCGCCTTGCTGATGGCGGCAGGCTTCGCCGCGCTGTTCTTTCCGCCTGTCTCCGGTGTGCGCGATTTGCTGTGGTGGTGCGGCGCCAGCCTGGTCATCACAGGCCTGGGCTACAGCACCCTGGGCGTGCTGCACCAGGCCTGGGGTGCCCGGCTGGGCGGCGGCGCGGCCACCCAGGCGCGCATCGTCAGCTGGCGCGAAGGCCTGGCCCTGGCCGGCGTGCTGGCTGCCAGCGTTTTGCCTGCACTCGCCGGGGTGGCCGTGATGGTGGCGCTGTGCGCTGGCCTGCTGCTGCTGGGCTGGTGGGCGCTGGCCTTCGCACCCTACCGGCTGACGTCACCCCGACTGGCCACCACGGCGGTGGCCCCCACCGAATCGGGTCGCGGTGATACCTGGATGGCCTGGCGCGAGCCCGCTTTCCGGCGCCTGATGGCGGTTTTCCTGCTCAACGGCGTGGCCAGCGCAGTGCCTGCCACATTGGTGCTGTTCTTCGTCCGCGACCGGCTGCAGGCGCCCGCCTGGGAACCCGCCCTGCTCGGCGCCTACTTTGCCGCCGCCGCCTTGTCGATGCCGCTGTGGGTGAGGGCCGTGGCGCGCTGGGGCCTGCTGCGCAGCTGGCTGGCGGGCATGGGGCTGGCGGTGGCCGCCTTCGCCTGGGCCGCAGACCTGGGGCCAGATGACGCCCCCGCCTTCTTGGCGATCTGCCTGGCCAGCGGCGCCGCGCTGGGCGCCGACCTGGCCATCCCGGGCGCCCTTCTGGCGGGGGTGATCCGGCGTGCCGGGCATGCCCTGCACCACGAAGGCCACTATTTCGGCTGGTGGACCTGTATCAACAAGCTCAACCTGGCGCTCGCCGCCGGCCTGGCGCTGCCCCTGCTGCAGGGCCTGGGCTATGCGCCCGGGGCCCGCGACGCCGGCGCCCTGGCCTCGCTGTCCCTGATTTACGCCACCCTGCCGTGCCTGCTCAAGCTCGCGGCAGGCGCCCTGTTGTGGCACCACCGCCGCACTTTGGAACTGCCATGACCCCTGACCCGCGCCCTCTGCGCCGATCCATCCTGGCTGCCCTGGCCCTGGCCTGCGGCATCGCCCTGGCCAGTTGCGCCAGCCCGACGCCCGCCGACTACGCCAGCCAGACACCGCGTCTGGACCTGCGCGAGTACTTCAACGGCAAGCTGCTGGCCCACGGCATCGTCACCGACCGCAGCGGCCGCGTGACCCAGCGCTTCACGGTGCAGATCACCGGTACCTGGCAGGGCGACCAGGGCACGCTGGACGAGCAGTTCAGCTACGCCGACGGCCGCCGCGAGGCGCGTGTCTGGCGTCTGGTGCGCGGCGCCGACGGCCGCTACACCGGCCGCGCCGACGATGTGGTGGGCCAGGCCGAGGGTCAGGCCAGCGGCAATGCGCTGAATTGGCGCTACACCCTGCGCGTGCCGGTGGACGGCCGCAGCTGGGATGTCGAGTTCGACGACTGGATGTTCCTGGTCGACCCGCAGGTGATGATCAACCGAGCGGTGATGAGCAAGTTCGGCGTCCGCCTAGGCGAAGTACTGCTGTCCTTCCAGCGCCAGCCGGGCTGAGAGACTGAGAGTTTTTCGATCATGCCCAAGCACCGCGCCACGCCGGCCGCACCGCCGGCAACCCTGTCGAGAAGCCGCACGCCATGTCATTGAATCCCCGCATCACGGAATGGGCCGGACGTCAGGTCTGGCTGGTCGGTGCCTCCACCGGCATAGGCCGCGCTACGGCCAGCCAGCTGCACCGCTTGGGTGCGCGGGTCACCTTGTCGGCGCGCAGTGCCGACGCGCTCGACAGCTTCGTGGCCGAGCACCCGGGTGCGCAGGCCCTGGCCCTGGATGCCACCGACCGGGGCGCCGTGCAGGCCGCAGCGGACACGCTGTGGCAGCAGCACGGCCGGATCGACCTGGTGATGTACTGCGCCGGCCACTACCGGGCCATGCGGGCAGACGCCTTCGACCTGGACGACGCGCTGCAGCACCAGCGGGTCAACTATGCCGGGGCGCTCCATCTGCTGGGCGCCTGCCTGCCGGGCCTGATCCGCCAGGCCGATGCCAGTCAGCCCGCCCACCTCAGCCTGGTGGCCAGCGTGGCCGGCTATCGCGGTCTGCCCAATGCACTGGCCTACGGGCCGACCAAGGCCGCGCTGATCAACCTGGCCGAAGTGCTTTTCATGGATCTCAGCACCCGCGGTGTGGGTGTGTCGCTGGTCAATCCAGGCTTCGTCGAAACCCCGCTGACAGCCCAGAACCGCTTCCACATGCCGGCGTTGATCAGCCCGGCTGCGGCCGCCCAGGCCATCCTGCAAGGTTGGGCGGCGGGCGAGTTTGAAATCCACTTCCCCAAACGCTTCACCCGCTTCCTGAAAGCGCTGCGTGCGCTGCCTGACGCGCTGTACTTTGCCGGGGTGCGCCGCGCGGTGCGCGCCTGAACTGGCCATGCCTGACAGCCCCACCGCCGGCCACAACGACGTCCGCATCGACGCCGTGGTGCAGTTCTACCAGTCCCTGCTGCCCCAGGACCTGGATGCCGGGGGGCGCCTGGGCCGAATCTACGCGCCCGACGCCCGGTTCAAGGACCCCTTCAACGAGGTACAGGGCCTGGCTTCAATCGCCGCAATCTTCGCGCACATGTTCCAGAGCGTGGATCAGGCGCGCTTCGAGGTACTGCGCACCGTGGCGGCGGGGGACGAGGTCTTCCTGACCTGGGACTTCCGCTTCCGTACCCGGGGCCGGGGCGCCCAGGCGCTGTGCATCCACGGTGCCAGCCATCTGCAATTCAATGCCATCGGCCAGGTGCAGAGCCACCGTGACTACTGGGACGCCGCCGAAGAACTGTACGAAAAACTGCCCATCATCGGCGCCCTGATGCGCTGGCTGAAGCGCCGCGCGACCCGGGCCTAGTGCAATGTTCGCCGCTACTCTCGACAAAAAACCGTACCTTTGTCCCTGAGGCGTCCGTGCAAATCCATCGGATTTTCAGAGGCGCTCACAGCACCGAACAGTGCGCTAGTTCTGGCCTTCCGTCAGGGTGTCGAGCTGGAAGTTGCCGCCCTTGTGCACCAGCCAGATATCCACATAGGTGGCCTTGCCGGTCTTGGCCGGCGGCGGAAAGGGCGCGGCCTTGCGAATCATCTGCTGAATCCAGGGCCCGACCTCGGCGGCTCCCGGCGGGCGACGCAGCCGCACCTCGACCACCCCGCCCTCGGCATCGACGTCGGTTTCGACGATGGCCACGCCATACAACAGCGGCGGCATCCTGCCCTTGTAGATACGCATCGGGTAGGCCGCGTAGAGATGCTTGGCAGCATCCCGCTTGTACTCGTCATCGGTGCTGGCCGCACTCGGCGCCGGTGCCGCCAACAGCGGCGAGGGCACCATCGCGAACTGGGCCCGTGCAGGCGCGCTGACCAGCCCAAAGGTCAAGGCCAATACGGCGGGAAGCAGCAGATCGAGGGCGGAATGAGGCAGGTTCATGGCTGGCCACAGTCTAGACCTGATGGGTCCTGGCGAAACGTGAAACGCCGCACGGGTGCAACACTTGTGCCGGCTTTCCGTCCCGACGATGTAGTAGAAACACTCACCGCAGCCACCCCTTGCGGCGGAAATACGTCAAGGGCGCGGCGACCGACGCCACCATCAGGCCGATCGCCAAGGGGTAGCCCCAGGGCTTGTCCAGCTCGGGCATGAATTTGAAATTCATGCCGTAGATGCTGGCAATCAAGGTGGGTGGCAGCAGGGCCACGCTGGCCACCGAGAAGATCTTGATCACCTTGTTCTGGTTGATATTGATGAAACCCACCGTAGCGTCCATCAGGAAGTTGATCTTGTCGAAGACAAAGGCGGTGTGCGAATCGAGCGAGTCGATGTCGCGCAAGATCTGCCGCGCCTCTTCAAATTGTTCGGCATTGAGCATCCGGCTGCGCATCATGAAACTCACCGCCCGGCGCGTGTCCATCACATTGCGCCGGATCCGGCCGTTCAAGTCTTCTTCCTTGGCGATGGCGCCCAGCGCGGCACCGGCGGCCTGGTCGTCCACATCCTGCTTGAGGACCCGCGCGCTCACTTTTTCCAGGCTGTCGTAAATGCCCTCCAGCGCGTCGGCCGAATACTCGGCGTCGGCGTCGTAGAGCTTGAGCAGCACGTCCTTGGCATCGCCGATCAGCGCCGGGATGCGGCGAGCACGCAAGCGCAGCAGCCTGAACACCGGCAGGTCCTCGCCATGGACCGAAAACAGCACGCCGTCCTTGAGGATGAAAGCCACCCGCACGTTGCGCGGCGTCACATCGTCGTCGATCAGGAAGTCGGACCGGATGTGCAGCTCGCCGTTGTCCTCTTCGTAGAAGCGTGCCGATTCCTCCAGATCGTCGTCGACGATGTTGTCGGGAATGGCCAGGCCGAAATGGTCAGCGATCCAGCCCTTCTCCAGAGGCAGCGGCGATTCCAGGTCCACCCAGACCGGCCGCACGTCGGCCAGCTGGCCGGGTTGGTCGATTTCCTGCTGCACGAGCTTGCCTTGGGCCAGCGTGAACACATTGAGCATGCAAGTCTCCAGCGCGGGGCAGCCCCTGCAGGAGGTGCCGGCATCGGCCGCGGGGGCGTAAGGGTTTTCTCGACCGTCTCACCCCGGACCTGGCCTGACGTGGCCGGTCACCGAAAGCGGCCAGGGTTCAATGCGATGCTCTCGAAACAACGCTGACACGATTATGGGCCATCACCTGCCGGCCACCCGGCGGCGCCGGGCCTGCACGCAGGCGCTGCCGACGCACGCGCCGGATCAGCTGCCCGGTAGCAGCCGCTCTATCGTCTCGACCAGTTCCAGGGGGCTGAAAGGCTTGATCAAGTATTCGTCGGCCCCGGCCAGTTCGCCCGCCTCACGGTCCCGGGCCTGGCCGCGCGCCGACAGCAGCAGCACCCGCATGCCGGCCAGGCGAGGATCGGCGCGCACCGAGCGGCATACCTGCAAGCCGTCCAGGTCGCCGGGCATCATCACGTCCAGCAGCATCATTTCCGGCACGATCTCGCCGGCCATGCGCAGCCCGGTTGCCCCGTCGGGGGCCTCGAATATCTCGTAGGGCTCGAATTCCAGCGTCATCCGGATCAGCTTGCGGATGTCCGCCTGGTCCTCGACGATCAGTACGCGCTTCATGGCGATAGGGCTCCGCAAACAGTCAAGCAGCAGGCACTCGATTGTTCAGCGCCAAGCGGAAGCGGGGCCATCATCGGGTGCCAATTTGCACCGGAATCCAGGCCTGCTGGCCCGGTGTCCGCTGCCCTCAGGCAGCCAGGGCCATAGCCGTCAAGCGGTCACGCACCAGGGATTCAATCGACTCGAACGGCGCCGGCTTGTGGAATACCCTTACTCCGTCGGGCAGACCACCGCGGCGCTCGATCTCTTCGGCCGCCAGGGCAGTGACCACCACGATATCCATGCTGTCGAAGGCTTGCCCTACACCACGCAGCGACGCGATCATCTTGAAGCCGTCCATGCCCGGCATATTCAGGTCGGTCACCAGCAGGTCGGGGCATCGCTGGCCCATGCGCAACAAGGCCTCAAAACCATTGCTCGCCGGTGTCACCGTGACCGGAAGATCCCAGCCAGCAATGACCAGCGTGAACAGTTTGAGCAATTCGGGCTCGTCCTCGACCACCATCACCTGAAGGCGGGTGTCGTGGTGGGCCGGTGCGGGTTCAGGCGCGAGCACAGGGTCGCCCGACAGCGCCGAAGTGCGCTCACGGATCAGCCGCTCGACCGCCACGCGAGAAATACGGCGGTGCCCACCTGCGGTCTTCCAGGCCGGCAGCACGCCGCCTTCAACCCAAAGTTGCACAGTTCTCAATGCCACCCCCAACCGTTCGGCGGCCTCCCGGGTGGACAACACATCGTCATTGGTTGCGCTTTTTCTCATCCTGCTGGCAAAACTACAGCCTCCAAAAGACACTCGATCATCCTGCAAGCGACATGCCGTTGAAACATCAAACCGCTCAAAAGAACAAAAACAATTTGGTAAATGTCGAACTCTTCAGGCCTGCGTCGAAGGTTTTTGCACTTTACCGTGTTTGCGGCGGAGCAGGTAAATCAACCTTTGGCTCACCCATGACAGCCTGTAACACCTTGCAGGTGCGGGCCCCGACACGTCGCAGCCCGGTCATGAGGCGGCGCTATTGCCGCAATCCGACACACCTGAAAGCGGGTCACACACTTGTCATGCAGCAGCGAACGGGAGCACACTGGGACCGGACGGGGGCTGTGAATGCTGCGTCGGACCGCCCGCCGCTGCACCCGTCCTGTTGCCTTGAAACCCCCTTTGAAAGGATGCTCTGATGAACCTGACAATCAGCGGACACCACCTGGACGTGACCCCGGCCTTGCGTGAATACGTACTGACCAAGCTGGACCGAGTCACCCGACATTTTGATCAGGTGGTCGACATCAGTGTTCTGCTGACGGTTGAAAAGCTCAAGGAGAAGGAACGAAGGCAAAAAGCCGAAGTGACGCTGCACGTCAAGGGCAGAGACATCTTTGTCGAGCAATCGCACGAAGATCTGTACGCCGCCATCGATCAGTTGATGGACAAGCTTGATCGACAGGTCTGCAAGCACAAGGACCGCTTGCAGGATCACCACCACGCGGCACCCAAGCGACTCGACGTCGGCGTCGTCTAGTCCGCGCAATCGCCTGCCACGACATGGCCCCAGACGGGGCCATTTTTTCCGCCCTGGCTGGGCAGAACTGCCACAGCGTGACAACATGCATCCCGCCGGCCTGACACACCCCGCAGTTGGGGGAAGGCGCCACATTGCAGTGCAGCATAGCGTTTCTATAATCATTTTTCAGTCACAGGACCTGCGGTGAGTCGCCGAAGCGGCCATCACGCGGGGAGAAAGCCATGAACCGCCTCGCCGCCATACTGCCTGTCACCAATGTCGTGGTGGATGTGGACGTCACCAGCAAGAAGCGGGTTTTCGAGCATGCCGGCATGCTCTTCGAGAACCACCACGCGATTGCGCGTGCCACCGTCACCGACAATCTGTTCGCGCGCGAACGCCTGGGCTCGACGGGTCTGGGGCATGGGGTGGCGATACCGCATGGCCGGATCAAGGGCCTGAAGAACCCGCTGGCGGCGGTGATGCGGGTCAGGCAGCCGATCCCATTCGATGCGCCGGATGACGCGCCGGTCGATCTGTTGATCTTTTTGCTGGTGCCCGAGGCAGCGACCCAGCGGCATCTTGAAATCCTTTCGGAGATCGCCGAAATGCTGTCCGATCGCGAATTGCGAGAGCGCCTGAAATCCTGCGCCGATGCGGCCACGCTGCATGGGCTGATTGCCGGCTGGGCCCCTTTGAAGTCCGTGGCCTGACGCCGGCGGCATGAAGCCCACCTCGATCAGCGCCGAGGCGCTGTTTGAAGCCCAGCGCGAGGTCTTGCACTGGGCCTGGATTGCCGGCCACGCCCACCCGGAGCGCCGGTTTGACGAAGCGGCGGTGCTGGACGCCCGGTCTGCCGCCGATCTGGTGGGCTACTTGAACTACATCCATCCCTACCGGGTACAGATCGTCGGCCGGCGCGAGGTGGCCTACCTTTCGGGCTCGTCCCCCGAGGACCAGGAGCGCCGCATCTCGCGCATCGTCACCCTGGAACCACCGGTGCTGATCGCAGCCGACGGCGTGTCGCCGCCGGACCGGCTGGTGGCGATGTGCGATCGCGCGGAGATCCCGCTTTTCGTCACCCATGAATCCGCCGGCCAGGTCATCGACACCGTGCGGGCCTACCTGGCGCAGTTGTTTGCCGAGCGCATCACCCGCCATGGCGTGTTCATGGACATTTTGGGCCTGGGCGTGCTGTTGACCGGTGAGTCGGGCCTGGGCAAGAGCGAGCTGGGCCTGGAGCTGATTTCACGCGGCCATGGCCTGGTGGCCGATGATGCGGTCGATTTTTACAAGATTTCACAAAGTGCATTGGAGGGCCGCTGCCCTGAATTGCTGCTCAATTTGCTGGAGGTTCGCGGCATCGGCTTGCTCGACATCCGTGCAATCTTTGGCGAGACCGCAGTGCGCCGCAAGATGCGGCTCAAACTGATCGTGCACCTGGTGCGCAAGGAAACGATGGAGCGAGAGTTCGAGCGCCTGCCCCACGAGCCCTTGTACGAGGATGTGATGGGTCACCCGGTGCTCAAGGTGGTGATCACGGTGGACGCCGGTCGCAACCTGGCGGTGCTGGTGGAGGCGGCAGTGCGCAACACCATCCTGCGCCTGCGCGGCATCGACACCTACCAGGAATTCATCCAGCGCCACCAGCAGGCCATGCACTTGCCGGCCGACGGCTGAGAGACTGAGAGTTTTTCGATCATGCCCGCTCAGTCTCTGAGCCAACCCGCCGCCGGGCCGGTCAAGGCCTGCGGTGCGGGCAATCGACCTTGGTACAGACCGCGTACAGCGACAGGGCGTGGTCGTGCAACTCGAAGCCCTTGGTCAAGGCCACGGTGCGCTGGCGCTGCTCGATCTCGGCATCGAAGAATTCTTCAACCCGGCCGCAGCTCAGGCAGACCAGGTGATCGTGGTGCTGGCCCTCGTTGAGCTCGAACACCGATTTGCCCGACTCGAAATGGCTGCGCGACAGCAGCCCGGCCTGTTCGAACTGCATCAGCACCCGGTAGACCGTGGCCAGGCCGATGTCGGCGCCCTCCATCAGCAGCGACTTGAAGACATCTTCGGCCGTCATGTGGCGCTGGCTGCTGCGCTGGAACACCTCCAGGATCTTGATCCGCGGCAAGGTGGCCTTCAGCCCGCTGCTCTTGAGTTCTTCGGCATGCGTCATGGCAGGGGCGGCCGGGCGGCCGGGCCGTTCGGGGGGGTGGATAGAATCGATGGATCATATCCAGCCCGGTATGGCGCGCAGATCAAGCCGCCCTGAGGCGCAACCGCATGGCAGGCCCCGTGACCCTTCGCCCCCTTGTTCGCAGCATCACCCCGCTGGCCTTGCTGGCGGGCCTGGCGGGCTGCTCCATGTTGCCGGCCCTGCCCTCGCTGACCAGTGGCGACAGCTTTGCCGGCCTGATCACGCCCTACCGCATGGACATCGTGCAGGGCAATGTGGTTACCAAGGAGCAGGTCGCCTTGATCAAGCCTGGCATGCCGCGAGCGCAGGTGCGCGACATCCTGGGCTCGCCGATGCTGACCGACCCCTTCCACGGCGACCGCTGGGACTATGTGTTCACGATCCGCCGCCCAGGCACTGACGCACAACGCCGGGTGGTGGTGGCATTTTTCAAGGGCGATCTGCTGGACCGGCTGGAAGCGCCCGACCTGCCGGGCGAGCGCGAGTTCGTCGCCTCCATCAGCAAGCCGCCGTCCAACGCCAGGGTGCCCACGCTGGAATTGACCGCTGAGCAGAAGAAAGCCCTGCCGGCACCGCCTCCAGCGCCGGCGCCGCCGGCCGTACCGACCGGCGCATTGCGCAGCTATCCGCCACTGGAACCCTCGTGAGCGGCGTGGCGCCCTTGCGTATCGCCATCGCCGGGGCCGGCGGCCGCATGGGCCGGATGTTGATCGACGCGGTGCTGGAGGCACCCGACTGCGCGCTGGCCGGTGCCCTGGACCTGCCGGGAAGCGCGGCGCTGGGCCAGGATGCCGGCGCCTTTGCCGGTCGGCTCAGCGGTGTGCTCATCACTGACGATTTGCGCGCCGGCCTGGGGTCGGCCGACGTGTTGATCGATTTCACCCGGCCCGAGGGCACGCTGGCCCACTTGGCGGTGTGCCTGGCGCTGGGGGTCAAGGCGGTGATCGGCACCACGGGTTTCTCTGCCACGCAGAAGGCCGAGGTAGCGGCTTGCGGCCAGCACATCGCGCTGATGATGGCGCCGAACATGAGCGTGGGCGTGAATGTGGTGCTCAAGTTGCTCGAGCAGGCCGCCCGGGCGCTGAACACCGGCTACGACATCGAGGTGATCGAGGCCCACCACCGGCACAAGGTGGACGCCCCGAGCGGCACGGCGCTGAAGATGGGCGAGGTGCTGGCCCGGGCGCTGGGCCGCGACCTGAAGGATTGCGCGGTCTATGCCCGCGAGGGCGTCACCGGCGAGCGCGACCCGTCGAGCATCGGATTTGCCACCATCCGCGGCGGCGATATCGTGGGCGACCACACCGTGCTGTTTGCCGGTATCGGCGAGCGCATCGAGATCACCCACAAGAGCAGCAGCCGCGTCACCTATGCCCAGGGCAGCCTGCGTGCGGCGCGCTTCCTGGCCGGGCAGCAGCGCGGCCTGTTCGACATGAACGACGTGCTCGGCCTGGCCTGATGCCGGCCAGCGCGGCACTGGCCTGAAGCATGGACGGACTGCTGCAGTTCTGGGCCGAGACCGATGCGATCGGCCGCACCGTGGCGGCGCTGTTGCTGGCGATGTCGGTCAGCGCCTGGGTGCTGATCCTCTGGAAGGGCTGGGTGCTGCAGCGCGCCCGGCGCGACATCGGGCTGGCGGTGCCGGCCTTCTGGGCCGCTGCGTCGCTGGACGCCGGTCGGGCCAGGCTGGCCGCGCTGGACCGCGAGGCGCTGTTGCGGCCGCTGCTGGAGGCAGCGGTCACGCCCGACCCCAGCGGCAGCCTGGCCAGCCGGGCGGCGGCCGGCTCGCAGATCACGCGCCGCCTGCGCGACGCCCTGCACCGCGGCCTGGCGCATCTGCAGTTCGGCCAGGTGCTGCTGGCCTCGATCGGCAGCACCTCGCCCTTCATCGGCCTGTTCGGCACGGTCTGGGGCATCTACCACGCGCTGCTCAGCATTGCGGCGGCCGGCAGCATCACGATCGACAAGGTGGCCGGGCCGGTGGGCGAGGCCCTGGTGATGACCGCTGCCGGCCTGGCGGTGGCGATTCCAGCGGTGCTGGCCTACAACCTGTTCGGCCAATGGATCGCAGGCTGCGAGGCCGAACTGGAAGGCTTTGCGCATGACCTGCGCGAAATGGCCCTGGACACCGCAGCGCCTGCGGCCGGCGGCTGACCTGCATGGCCTTCGGTCGCCTGGAGCGCAGCAACAGCGCCAAGCCTATGAGCGACATCAACATGACGCCGCTGATCGACGTGATGCTGGTGCTGCTGGTGATCTTCATCATCACCGCGCCGCTGATGAGCAGCAGCTTGCGGCTGGATCTGCCCAAGGCAACGGGCGCGGCCGCGGGCGCCGCACCGGTGTTCGTGAGCGTGGCCGTCAACCCGGCAGGCCAGCTGTTCTGGGGTGATGAGCCGGTGACGGATGAGATGCTGCAGGCCCGGGTGCGCCAGTCGGCCCAGCGCAACCCTGCCACCGAGGTGCAGCTGCGCGCCGACAAGCAGGTGCCCTATGGCCGTATCGCCGAGCTGATCGGCCTGGTGCAGGACGGCGGCCTGAGCCGCATCGGCTTCGTCACTGAGACCGCCGCCGCGGCTGCTGCCCCGGCGCGCTGACCACCGGCGTCGGCCCGGCAGCGGCGCGCTACCCCCCCTTCTACAATCCGGGGATGAACGAGAAATACGCTCCCGCCGAGATCGAAGCTGCGGCCCATGCACATTGGGCCCAGCCCCTGTGGAACGGCCACGAGGCCTACCGCGTGACCGAGGACGCCAGCCGGCCCAAGTACTACGCCTGCTCGATGCTGCCCTACCCCAGCGGCAAGTTGCACATGGGCCATGTGCGCAACTACACCATCAACGACATGCTGGCGCGCCAGCTGCGCATGCAGGGTTTCAATGTCCTGATGCCCATGGGCTGGGACGCCTTCGGCCTGCCGGCCGAGAACGCGGCGATGAAGAACAAGGTGGCGCCGGCGCCCTGGACCTACGCCAACATCGACCACATGAAGGCCCAGATGCAGGCCATGGGCCTGGCCATCGACTGGTCGCGCGAGCTGGCCACCTGCACGCCGCAGTACTACAAGTGGAACCAATGGCTGTTCCTGCGCATGCTCGAGAAGGGCATCGCCGAGCGCCGTACCCAGGTCGTCAACTGGGACCCGGTGGACCAGACCGTGCTGGCCAACGAGCAGGTGATCGACGGCAGAGGCTGGCGCACCGGTGCGGTGGTTGAAAAGCGCGAAATTCCGGGCTACTACCTCAATATCACCCAATACGCCCCAGAGTTGCTGGAGCACGTGCAAACCGGCTTGGATGGCTGGCCCGAGCGCGTCAAATTGATGCAGGAAAACTGGATCGGCAAGTCCGAGGGCGTCCGCTTTGCCTTTCCGCATGGGATCAAAGACGCGCAAGGCAAGCTGTTGCAAGACGGCAAAATGTACGTCTTCACCACCCGTGCCGACACCATCATGGGTGTCACCTTTGTCGCCGTCGCGCCAGAGCACCCGATTGCGATGCGAGCCGGCGAATTAAATGCCTCATTAGCTATTAAAATTGAAGCAC
>JAYUQJ010000013.1:0-6009 GCA_043756825.1 Betaproteobacteria bacterium
CGCTTCGCGATGAGGCCCGAGCTGATCGGGCACGACCTCCACGGCCGGCTGCACGGCGGCGTGATCTCGGCCGCGCTCGACGCGATGGGCGGCCTGGCACTGATGGTGGCGATAGGCGAGAAGCACGCCGACGAGGCGACGGCGCAGGTGCTGCAGCGCTTCGCCAAGATGGGCACGATCGACCTGCGCGTGGACTACCTGCGCCCCGGCGTGGGCGAGTGGTTCGTCGCCAGCGCCGAGGTCACGCGGCTGGGCGGGCGTATCGGCTCGACCCAGATGCGCCTGACCAACGACCAGGGCACGCTGATCGCCACTGCCGCGGCGGCCTACGTGATCAGTTGAGCCGGCGTCGATTCAGCGCGCGCTGCCGGCGGCAAACTGCTCGCTGAACCATTCGTCGAGCATGCGTTTTTCGTAGCGTAGCGACTCGTTGCCGTGGTAGCGGTTGATGCGCTGCAGGTAGGCGAGGTCGGCGACGGTCTGCTCGCCGTGGCGGGGGGCCTGGCCGGCCGATTCGAGCGTGTAGCGCAGCTTGATGCGCGGCCAGTCGACGCTGCCATTGAGCACACGCACGTCCTGGTGCAGGCGACGCAGGGGACGCACTTCGCCGGCCAGGTCGACATCGAGCACTTCGATGCGCAGCGTCTGGCCGTCGCCGAGGTGGCGGCCGGCCAGCGCCTCGAGGTGGCGGGTGAGCGTGCGCAGGTTGCCCTCCTGGTCGCGGCGCGCGTCGCCGGCATCGGCAAACTGTTCCGGCTGCACGTACGACACCTGCGCGGTGCCGGCGGCCTGCGCCGCCGCCGCGGCGAGCAGCAGGCCCAGAGTCAGCGTGAGGGAGCGGGTGGTTGAGCGCATGGCACCTCCTGGGGCGTGACGATCGGGAATTGATCGTAGCGCCAACGGAGCGTGCGCGGGCCAGGTTTACAGACTCTGGGCTAACTGCTCCAGGATCGCGGGGTTCTCCAGGGTGCTGGTGTCCTGGGTGATCGCCTCGCCCTTGGCGATGCTGCGCAGCAAGCGGCGCATGATCTTGCCGCTGCGGGTCTTGGGCAGGTTGTCGCCGAAACGGATGTCCTTGGGCTTGGCGATCGGGCCGATCTCCTTGCCTACCCAGTCACGCAACTGCTTGGCAATCGCCGTGGCCTCGTCACCCACCGGGCGCGGGCGCTTGAGCACCACGAAGGCGCAGATTGCCTCGCCGGTGGTGTCGTCCGGGCGGCCCACCACCGCAGCCTCGGCCACCAGTGCGGTGCAGCTGACCAGGGCCGACTCGATCTCCATCGTGCCCATGCGGTGGCCCGAGACATTGAGCACGTCGTCAATGCGGCCGGTGATGGTGAAGTAGCCGGTCTTGGCATCGCGGATCGCGCCGTCGCCCGCCAGGTAGTACCTGCCCTTGAAATCCTCGGGGTAATAGCTCTTCTTGAAGCGCTCCGGGTCACCCCAGATGGTGCGGATCATGCTGGGCCACGGGCGCTTGACCACCAGGATGCCGCCCTGGCCCCAGGGCACGTCCTTGCCGGTCTCGTCCACCACGGCCGCCATGATGCCGGGGAAGGGCAAGGTGCACGAGCCCGGGACCAGCGGGGTTGCGCCCGGCAGCGGCGTGATCATGTGGCCACCGGTTTCGGTCTGCCAGAAGGTATCGACGATCGGGCAGCGGCCGCCGCCCACATGCTGGTGGTACCACTCCCAGGCGGCCGGGTTGATCGGCTCGCCCACCGACCCCAGGATACGCAGGCTTGACAGGTCGTAGCTCTTGGGATGCACCGCGTCGTTGGCCTCGGCCAGCTTGATCAGCGAGCGGATGGCGGTGGGCGCGGTGTAGAAGACGCTGACCTTGTGGTCCTGGATCATCTTCCAGAAGCGGCCCGCATCGGGGTAGGTGGGCACGCCCTCGAACACGATCTCGGTGCCGCCCAGGGCCAGCGGGCCGTAGGTGATGTAGGTGTGGCCGGTGACCCAGCCGATATCGGCGGTGCACCAGAACACATCGTCGCCCTTCAGGTCGAAGGTCAGCTTGGTGGTCAGCGCCGCATGCAGCAGGTAGCCAGCGGTGCTGTGCTGCACCCCCTTGGGCTTGCCGGTCGAGCCACTGGTGTAGAGCAGGAACAGGGGATGCTCGGCGCCCACCCATTCGGGCTCGCAGGTGCTGGGCTGGCCGGCCACCAGGTCGGCCATCCAGCGGTCGCGGCCTTCGGTCATCGCGATCGACGCGCCACTGCGCTTGACTACCAGCACATTCTTGACAGTGTCGCCGCCGCCCAGCGCCAGCGCCTCGTCGACGATGCTCTTGAGCGGCAATTGCTTGCCGCCGCGCACCTGGTGGTCGGCGGTGATCACGGCCACCGCGCCGGTGTCTTCGATGCGGTCGCGCAGCGACTGGGCCGAGAAGCCGCCGAACACCACCGAGTGGGTGGCGCCGATGCGGGCACAGGCCTGCATCGCGGCCACCCCGTCGATCGACATCGAGATGTAGATCACTACCCGGTCGCCCTTGGCCACACCCAGGCTGCGCAGGCCGTTGGCGATCTGGCAGGTCTTGGCCAGCAGTTCGCGGTAGCTGACCTTGGTGACCTCGCCACCATCGGCCTCGAAGATGAGGGCCGTCTTGTCACCCAGGCCGCGCTCAATGTTGCGGTCCAGGCAGTTGTGGCTGGCGTTAAGGGTGCCGTCCTCGAACCACTTGAAGAAGGGCGCTTCGCTCTCGTTGAGCACCTTGGTGAAGGGCGTCTTCCAGCTCAGCATTTCGCGCGCATGGCGCGCCCAGAAACCTTCGTAATCGGCGGCGGCCTCGTCGACCAGGGCCTGGTAGGCGGCCATGCCCTGCACGTGGGCGCCGGCCACCGATGCCGGCGAGGGCAAGTAGGTCTTCAGTTCGGTGGGGCCGTCAGTGCTCATGCATGTCTCCAGTGAATTTAGGGAGGATCGAAAGTTCTATCGCTACCCTGCACCTTAGGCAGGGGCTCTTACGAAGCGCTTACTCTGCCACGTCGGCGGGTGAAATCAGCCGGTGTCCGCATTTCAGGCGCGGGCCAGTGCCGATCCCTAGAATCCACGGGAATTCCCCCATCCAGAAGACCCCAATGGCCAAAGCCCTCGCGCCTGAACCCCGCCGCATGTCCCCGCTCTCGAGCCTGATATTCGCCACCCGCTGGCTGCAATTGCCGCTCTACCTGGGGCTGATCCTGGCCCAGGGTGTCTACGTATTCCAGTTCTGGATCGAGCTGGTGCACCTGATCGAAGCCGCCTTCGGCGACCAGCAAGCCCTGATCACGCTGGTCAAGAGCACCGGCTACCAGGCTGCAGCCATCCTGGGGCCGGACGGCAAGAGCATCGTCGGCTACGAGCCGATCACCCACCTCAACGAGACCATCATCATGCTGGTGGTGCTGGCGCTGATCGACGTGGTGATGATCAGCAACTTGTTGATCATGGTGATCATCGGCGGCTACGAGACCTTTGTGTCGCGCCTGCGCCTGGACGGCCACCCCGACCAGCCCGAGTGGCTGGACCAGGTTAATGCGTCGGTGTTGAAGGTCAAACTGGCCACCGCCATCATCGGCATCAGTTCGATCCACCTGCTCAAGACCTTCATCAATGCCGCCAACTACACCGAGAAGGTACTGATCTGGCAGACGGTGATCCACATCGCCTTCCTGTTCTCGGCCTTGGCCATCGCCTATGCCGACCGCATCATGCACCCGCCTGCCGACGGGCCCGCACGCCATTGAAGCAAGGGGGTCAGTTGCGCCGGTGCGCCAGCAGCAGGATGGCCGCACCGACCAGCCCCGACAGCAAGGAGCCAATCAGCACGCCCAGCTTGAGCCGGGTCTCGTACTGGCCGCCCAGGCCCTCAAAGGCCAGGCCACCGATGAACAGGCTCATCGTAAAGCCGATGCCGCACAGCACGGCCACGCCAAAGCACTGCAGCCAGCTGGCCCCCGCCGGCCGGGCCGCCAGACCCAGCCGCACCATCAGCGCCAGACAGCCAAACACGCCGATCGCCTTGCCCAGCAGCAGGCCGGCGGCAATGCCCAGCGGGATGCCCTCGGCCAGCGTGGCCGGACGCACACCCTCCAGCGACACCCCGGCGTTGCAGAAGGCAAACACCGGCAGGACGAGCAAGGCCACCCAGGGTTGCAGGCCATGCTCCAGATCTTGCGCCGGCGAGTGGCCCCGCGGCGCGCGCATCGGAATGGCCAGGGCGGTGACCACCCCGGCCAGGGTGGCGTGGACGCCCGACTTCAGCACGCACAGCCACAGCAGCAAGCCCACCGCCAGGTAGACCTCGGCGCGCACCACACCGCCGCGGTTCAGGCCTACCAGCACCGCGATGCAGACCGCAGCGGCCAGCAACATGCCCAGCGACAGGTGGTGGGTGTAGAACAGTGCGATCACGACGATGGCGCCCAGGTCGTCGATGATGGCCACGGCCGTAAGGAAAATCTTCAGCGACGGCGGCACGCGCGGGCCCAGCAGCGTCACGATGCCGATGGCAAAGGCGATGTCGGTGGCCGCCGGGATAGCCCAGCCGCGCAAGGCCATGGCGTCGCCCAGATTGAACAGTACATAGATCAGGGCCGGCACCGCCATGCCGCCCAGCGCTGCCACCACCGGCAGCATCGCCTGGCGCCGGTCGGCCAGTTCGCCCTCGATGAACTCGCGCTTGATCTCCAACCCCACCAACAGGAAGAACACCGCCATCCACAGGTCATTGACCCACACCACCGCCGGCTTGGCCAAGGTGAGCCAGGTGCCCAGGCGCAGTTCCACCGGGGCCTGCACCAGCGCCTCATAGGCGCCGCGCCAGGGTGAGTTGCTGATCAACAGCGCCAGCGCTGCGGCCAGCGCCAGCAGCACGCCGCCGGTCGATGGGTGCGCAAGCAGGCGCAAGGGCGCTGGCCGCAAAGGGCCGGATTCGTCAGGCTTCAAGCAAGATCCCTTCGGTAAACTGGCCAGATCACCTGCCCCGCGCCGCTGCCGGCGGGGTCCAAAGCTCCCAAGCCCCCTGTCGAGGCCCCCATCATGCCCACCACCATCCGCCAGGCCGACCTGATCGAAAGCATCGCCGGCGCGCTGCAGTACATCAGTTACTACCACCCGGCTGATTTCATCACCCACCTGGCGCGGGCCTTTGAAAAAGAGCAGGGGCCGGCCGCCAAGGACGCAATTGCCCAGATCCTGACCAACTCGAGGATGTGCGCCGAGGGCCACCGGCCGATCTGCCAGGACACCGGCATCATCAACGTGTTCCTGAAGATTGGCATGGACCTGCGTTGGGAGGGCTTCACCGGCAGCCTGGCCGACGCGGTCAATCAGGGCGTGCGCCAGGGCTACCTGAACCCCGACAACCTGCTGCGTGCCAGCATCCTGGACGACCCGATCTTTGCCCGCAAGAACACCGGCGACAACACCCCGGCAGTGATCCACATGGAGGTAGTGGCGGGTGACCGGCTGGATGTGACGGTCGCGGCCAAGGGCGGCGGCAGCGATAACAAGAGCAAGTTGCAAATGCTCAACCCGCGCGACTCGATCGTCGACTGGGTGCTCAAGACCGTGCCCACGATGGGCGCGGGCTGGTGCCCGCCCGGCATGCTGGGCATCGGCGTGGGCGGCACCGCCGAGAAAGCGGTGCTGCTGGCCAAGGAAGCGTTGATGGACGACATCGACATGTACGAGCTGCTGGCGCGCGGGCCGGCCAACAAGCTGGAGGCACTGCGTATCGAGCTCTATGAAAAAGTCAATGCCCTGGGCATAGGCGCGCAGGGCCTGGGCGGCCTGACCACGGTGCTGGATGTGAAGATCAAGACCTTCCCGACCCATGCCGCCGGACTGCCAGTGGCGATGATCCCCAACTGCGCGGCGACGCGTCACGCGCATTTCGTGCTGGACGGCTCGGGCCCGGTCTACCTCGACCCGCCCAGCCTGGACCTGTGGCCCGACGTGACCTGGGCGCCCGACTACCAGAAGAGCAAACGGGTCGACCTGAACACCTTGACCCCGGCC
>JAYUQJ010000014.1:0-6005 GCA_043756825.1 Betaproteobacteria bacterium
CAGCGGCTATGCCGGGGTGGACAACCCGCTGTTCTACAAAGACAACAACCGCATGCTCTTTGGCGATGCCAAGAAGATGCTGGACGAGGTGCTGGCCGCCTTGCGGGCCTGATCGAAAAACGCTCAGCTGCTCAGGCCGCGCGGTCGATACCTTGCCCGGCGCAGGCGCTCCTGGCATGAGCTCGCCCCGGTACAGGGCTCTGGCGACCTGGCGCTGACCGGCGCCCGTTCGTCGCCGGCGCTGAGGGCGGCCTTCAAGGCCGACAGCAATTGGCGGCGCCGGTTGCGGCCCACCGCCAGGTCCACACCTGGCCACAGCAGCTCGATCAGGGTCTCACGCGGGTGGGCCCTGTCAGGGGCCAGCGCCAGTAGGGCCAGCAACTCGGTGGCTACCGCGCCCGGCAGGCGCTGCGCTTGGCCGTCCGGCCGCGTCAGCATGGTGTCGCCCAGCAGACGCAGTTGCCAGCACGGGCCCGGCTGGCGCACCGGCGCAGCGGGCGTGGCGGGCAGCGGCGGCAGGCAGGCCATTGCGCTGCATTCTAGAAAAACCGCTGCGGGCGGTGCGGGCCGGGGCGCTGCCTACAGTACCCGGCCGGGAAATCCTCAACTTTGTGGGCTTTGCCCGCTATCGACTTCCCTGAGCCGTGGCTTGTCAGGTTTAAGCAAGAATTGCGGGATGGAAAAGTCATGGCTCCAGCAGTACCCGGAGGGTGTGCCAGCCGAAGTCAAGGTCGATCTCTACCCGTCCTTGCTGGCACTCGTGGACGACAGCCTGGCCCGGCACACCGCCCTGGCGGCCTACAAGTTCATGGGCCGGACCATCCCCTACGGCGAGGTCGACGATGCCTCGCGCGCGCTGGCGGCCTGGCTGCAGGGCCAGGGCCTGGTCCGCGGCGACCGCGTGGCCATCATGCTGCCCAACCTACCGCAGTACCCGGTGGCGGTGGTGGCGCTGCTCAGGGCCGGCCTGGTGGTGGTCAATGTCAACCCGCTGTACACGCCGCGCGAGCTGGAACACCAGCTCAAGGACTCCGGTGCCAAGGCCATCATCGTGATGGAGAACTTTGCCGCCACGCTGGCTGCGGTGCTGCCCCAGGTGCCGGTCAAGACGGTGTTGCTGGCGGCCTTGGGCGACATGTTGGGCTGGGCCCGGGGCGCCTGGGTCAACCACCGGGTGAGGCATGTCAAGAAGCTGGTGCCGCCGTTCCAGCTGAGCGGCGCGCCGGGCCTGCGGGTCACACGCTTCAAGGCGGCAGTGGCCGCCGGCCGGCGCCTGCGCCTGGCGCCGGCCCAGGCCGGGCCCGATGACATCGCGGTGCTGCAGTACACCGGCGGCACCACCGGGCAGAGCAAGGGCGCCGTGCTGCTGCACCGAAACCTGGTGGCCAATGTGCTGCAGTCCGAGGCCTGGTTCCGGCCAGCCCTGAAGCACATCCCGACCGGCCAGCAGATCGTCACGGTCTGCACGCTGCCGCTGCACCACATCTTCGGCTTCAGCATCAACATGATGCTGGGCCTGCGCATGGGGGGCTGCAACCTGTTGGTGGCCAATCCGCTTGACATGCCGGCGCTGCTCAGGGACTTGGCAGGGCAGCCCTTTCACTGTTTTCCGGCGGTCGACAGCCTGTTCAATGCTGTCGCCAACCATGCCGATTTCGACACCGTCGACTGGCGCCACCTGAAGATCTCGGTGGGCGGCGGCATGGCCGTCACCCAGGGCACGGCGCGCCAGTGGCTGGACCAGACCGGCTGTGCGATCTGCGAAGGCTATGGCCTGAGCGAGACCAGCTCGTCCGTCACCTGCAATCCGGTGGACACCCTGGCCCACGGCGGCAGCATCGGCCTGCCCATGCCCAACACCGAGCTGGCCCTGCTGGACGACCAAGGGCGCGAGGTAGCGCCAGGCAGCCCGGGCGAAATTGCCATCCGTGGACCGCAGGTGATGGCCGGCTACTGGCAGCGGCCCGATGACACCGCCAAGGTGATGACCGCCGACGGCTTCTTCCGAACCGGCGACATCGGGATCGTGGACGAGCGCGGGTTTTTTCGCATCGTCGACCGGAAGAAGGACATGATCCTGGTGTCCGGTTTCAATGTGTATCCGAATGAAGTCGAGGATGTGCTGTCGCAAATGCCCGGCGTGCTCGAGTGCGCTGCGGTAGGCATACCCGATGCCAAGGCCGGCGAATCGGTGAAGGTCGTGATTGTGAAAAAACACCCGTCGCTGAGCGAAGCCGACGTGCGCGCCTGGTGCGACGCCAACCTGGCCGGCTACAAGCGGCCCCGCGTGGTCGAGTTCCGCAATGCGCTGCCCAAGACCACGGTCGGCAAGATCCTGCGCCGTGAACTGCGCGAGGCGCACCGATGAGCAGCACCGGCGCACCCGGCCTGCCCGGCGATCTGTCGGGCCTGCGCCTGGCCCGCACCGAGCTCGGCCAACAGGAGATCAGCGCGCGCCGGCTGAACCTGTCGCGACCGGCCCGCAACCTGTTGCTGATCATCGACCCCAAGCGCATCGCCGCCGATTGGCTGGGCATGGTGCGCGGCACCAGCGCCGACGATCTTCAGCTGCTGCTGGACAACGGCCTGGTGGCACCCTGGGGCGCAACCACCGCACCGGCACCGGCACCGGCAGCCCCGGTCACCTCGACTACGCCGGCCGCGCCGGCGGCATTGGCCGCAGTGGCAACCGGCCGCATGAGCCTGGCCGCCGCCCTGCAGGCGCAGGGCTACAGGCTGCTGTACGACCGCATGACCGCCGAGGCCAGACCGCAGATGGGCCTGTTCAGAAGCTACAAGCTGATCCTGGAGATCGAGCGCTGCGACGGCCCCGACGCCCTCCGGGCGCTGGCCTTGCGCTTCGTCGAGCAGGTACGCGGCCTGCACGGCGATGCCCAGGCGCGGGCCCTGGCGCAACGCCTGGCCGACCCGGAGTGAGAGAATGAGAGTTTTTCGATCATCCCCGCTCACCACCCCAAAACGCACCCGCTCGTCGTTGCAAATGCTCGCCATAGCCCGGGCTATAGCTGCGCTTTGCGTCTAGATCGAGCACGTTTTGTGGCGTTGCTCGGTCACGCTCGAAATCCTCTCAGTCTCTGAGGCCATGACCGAGTCCCGCTTTGCGCCCGAACTGCTGCTGCGCGCCCAGGGCGCGGGTCTGGGCATGCGGGCGGCGATCTTCGACGTCGATGGCGTGCTTACCGATGGGCGGCTGTTCATCGGCGCGGCGGGCGAGGTCTTCAAGGCCTTTCACGTGCTGGATGGCCATGGCCTGAAGCTGTTGGCGCAGGCCGGCATCGCGCCCATCATCATCACCGGGCGGGATTCGGCGGCGGTGCGGCGCCGGATCGCCGACCTGGGCCTGGCCGAGGCCCATTTCGGCGTGACCGACAAGCTGGCCCTCGCCCAGGCCGTGCTGGCCGACCGCGGCCTGGCTTGGAACGAGGTGGCCGTGATCGGCGATGATTGGCCCGATCTGCCGCTGCTGGCCCGCGCCGGGCTGGCCTGCGTGCCGCCGGGCGGCCATGTCGAGGCCTTGGCACTGGCCCACCATGTCACCCGGGCCGCCGGGGGGGCCGGTGCGGCGCGCGAGTTCTGTGACCTGCTGCTGCTGGCCAGTGGCCGCTATGCCGGCCTGTTGGCGGCCCAGCAGGGCACGCTGGATGGCCGCTGAGCTGCAGCGCCCGCAATCCGGCACCCGGCCAGGCGCCGCCGGTTTGTCGAGCCTGCCGCGCCCGGCCTGGCCGGGCCGGCCATGAACCCGCCGACCCGCGCGCTGCACCTGCCGGACTTGCCCGAGGTCTCGGTGCAGATCGGCCCCGACCCGGTCGATGTCTCGGCGATCGCGCCGGCCAGCCCGCCCGGCCCGCGGCCCCGGCCCGCGCTGACCTACCGTCTGCAGCAGGCGCTGGCCAGCTACCTGCCCTTGCTGCTGATGGCCTTGCTGGCCCTGTCCACCGCCTGGCTGGTCAAGCACACGCCCCAGTCCGACGGGCCGGCCGGCGCGCGGCCACCACGCGAAGCGCCCGACTACACCATGAACCACTTTGCGATCCAGCGCTTCGGTCCGGACGGGCGCGAGGTGCTGCGCATCGCGGGTGACCGGCTGCGCCACTTTCCGCTGACCGACCAGATGGAAATCGAAGGCGTACGCATCCACGCGGTCTCGCCCGATGGCCGCCCCACCGATGCGGTGGCGCTGCGGGCCCTGGTCAACGGCGACGGCAGCGAGGTGCAGCTGCTGGGCGGCGCCCAGGTCGTGAGCCAGATCGGCCCGGGCGATACGCTGGTGATGCGTGGTGAATTCCTGCATGCTTTCGTGCGATTCGAGCGCCTGCGCTCGCACCTGCCGGTGATGGTGCGGCGCGGCGCCAGCCTGACCCAGGCGGGCGGGCTGGACTACGACCACCGCGAAGGCCAGCTCAAGTTGCTGGGGCCGGTGCGCGTGACGCTTCAACCCCCGGTCAAGGGAGCCGTCAGACCATGAGCCCTGCCCCGCCCCTGGCCTACATCACCGGTGCCTCCAGTGGCATTGGCCAGGCCCTGGCGCTGCGCTTCTACCGGGCCGGCTGGCGGCTGGCCCTGGTGGCTCGGCGTGGCGAGTCACTGCAGCAATGGTGCGATGCGCAAGGCCTGGACCCGTCGCGTTGCGAGGTCTACCCGGCCAATGTGCGCGACCTGCCGGGCATCACCGGCGCGGGCCAGGCCTGCATCGCGAGCCAGGGCCTGCCCGATGCAGTGATCGCCAATGCTGGCATCAGCGTGGGCATCGACACCGCCGATCTGGCCGACCTGGAGGTGCTGCGCGCCACCTTCGAGACCAATAACCTGGGCATGGCGGCGACCT
This sequence comes from Betaproteobacteria bacterium, assembly GCA_043756825.1. Taxonomy (GTDB): domain Bacteria; phylum Pseudomonadota; class Gammaproteobacteria; order Burkholderiales; family Burkholderiaceae_C; genus Pseudaquabacterium. The sequence goes on from JAYUQJ010000014.1 coordinate 4,847, forward strand.
TCCAGCCCTTTGTCGAGCCGATGCGCCAGCGCAGGCGCGGCTGCCTGGTGGGCATTGCCAGTGTCGCCGGTATCCGCGGTCTGCCCGGCCACGGTGCCTACTGCGCCAGCAAGGCCGCCGTGATCAGCTACTGTGAAAGCCTGCGCGGCGAGTGCCGGCCCTTTGGCGTGAAGGTGGTGACCATCGCGCCGGGCTACATAGACACCCCGTTGACCCAGCGCAACCGCTACAAGATGCCGTTTTTGCTGAGTGCCGAGGTCTTTGCCGACCGGGCCTTTCGCAGCATCCTGGCGGGCCACCGCTTCCGGGTGATCCCCTGGCAGATGGGGGTGGTAGCCGGCCTGATGCGCCTGCTGCCCGATGCCTGGTTTGACCGCTTGTTCGCGGGCCGGCCGCGCAAGCGGCGCAACCGCGAGTAGACCGGGCAACTGGCCGCACAAGTTGCGGGCATGAAAAAAGGCGCCGGGAGGCGCCTTGGTCTTGACGGGGGGAGTCGATCCCCGCGTGCAACTGCAGTTCAGTAACCCTGGCTGCCGCCGCCGCCGTAGCCGCCGCCACCGCTGCCACCGCCGCTGCCACCGCCACGCGGGCCGCCGCGACCGGTGCCGTAGGGGCTGCGCCCACCGCCGCCGCCGCCCGTACCGCCACCACCGCCGTAGCCACCACCACCACCGCTGCTGCCACCGCCGCCGTAGCCGCCACCACCACCGCTGCGGCCACCGCCGCCGCCGTAGCCGCCGCCACCACCGGTGCCACCGCCGGTGCCACCACCCCCGTAGCCGCCGCCACTGCGGCCACCACCACCGCCGCCGTAGCCACCGCCACCACCACCGTAGCCCCCACCGCCGCCGCCGCCCGGACGCTCTTCACGCGGGCGCGCTTCGTTGACCACGATGGCGCGGCCTTCGAGGGGCTGGCCATTCATGCCGTTCATCGCGGCTTGCGCTTCGGCGTCGGAACCCATCTCGACAAACCCAAAGCCCTTGGAACGACCGGTTTCGCGGTCCATCATCACCTTGGCAGACGTCACGGTACCGAATTGACCGAACGATTGCTGCAGCGATTCGTCACGCACCGAGTACGCGAGATTGCCGACGTAAAGCTTGTTTCCCATGGCGGGAAGCTCCTTCTTGAGAAAAGTAAACCATGTGGAGCTTCA
>JAYUQJ010000015.1:0-5990 GCA_043756825.1 Betaproteobacteria bacterium
CATCTATGGGTATGTGGAGTCGGCGTTTTAAATGGTTGGTGACGCTATTCAATTAATAGCTTCTTGCGCACGTATTACCTGGGCTGGAGGCCGATTTGATCAACAAATGGCTATGAACAGCGCCCGCCAGCGGCGCGTCGCAAAGACAGGCCGCGCAGCGCTGACAGGCTGCTCTGCGCGCCGGTGATGCGCAAGGCATCGCCGTCAAGTTTGATCGTCAGCAGCGCCGCAGAGCCGTTGGTGGCCTGCAGCACCGGGCCGGTGATGCGGCCTGCTAGGTCGCGCGCTTGCGCCTGCCCGCCCACGTGCCTTCGCAAGGTGCCCTGAAAACTTTGAAAACTCTGCGTCAGCTCAATGCTGAAGCTGCGCAACCCGGCCGCGCCGCACCACAAACCGGCGACCTGCGCCGGCACCACCCACAGATGCAGGCGGCTGAACTTTTCGCGGCCTATGGGTTTGTCGGGCGCGGGCACGGTGACGGTCTGGTCGGGCTGCCAGTCACCCATGTCCCAGTCGTGCGACACCAGACGCGTGCCCGGCTTGAGGCCCAAGAGCGCCGGGCGCAGCTGCAAGTTGACCTCGGGCAGCAGGTACATGGTGATGACGGTGGCCGCCGACAGGTCGGTTTTGAACAAGTCCTGCTCGCGAAACGTGGCCCGGTCGGCCACACCGGCAGCGCGCGCATTCGCGTTCGACAGGCGCACCAGGTCGGGCATGATTTCCACCCCCAGCCCGCGCGCCCCAAAGCGCCGCGCCGCAAGAATCACAATGCGCCCATCGCCGGAACCCAGGTCGATCACGTAATCCTTGGGCCCGACTTTGGCCAGCTTCAGCATCTCCAGCGTGACATTGTCGGGCGTGATGACAAACGGAACGTCGGTGTCACCGAAGGGCTGCGCTGACGTGGGCAGACCCATCAGCGCGGTGGTCACGAAAAAGGCAGCAAGCGCTCGAAGGCGACGCAGGCTGTTCATCGCGCCGCCGCAACGTTCTGCACATTGCTGCCGGTAATCACACCGCCGCCCAGACACACCTCACCGTCATACAAGACAGCAGATTGCCCCGGCGTGACAGCCCATTGCGGCGCATCAAAAAACAGCGCGCACTGCGTGGCCGTGATGGCGCGCAATTCGCATGCCGCGTCAAGCTGCCGATACCGACTCTTCGCCGCCAGTCGGCCCGGCAACGGGGGCGTGCCGGCTACCCAGCTGCAATCCTGCGCGCGCAGCTCCGTCGATTGCAGCCACGGATGGTCGTGGCCCTGCACGGCCCACAGGATGTTGGTGTCCAGGTCTTTGCGGGCGACGAACCAGGGCTCGTGCTCGCCCACGCCGCGCTGGCCACGCGCTTGCGCGGCTTTCAGGTCCGCGCCCTTGGCCTTGACGCCACCGATGCCCAAGCCTTGCCGCTGCCCCAGCGTGTAAAACGACAGCCCGACATGCTCGCCAATCACGCGCCCGGTGTCACTCTTGATCGGCCCCGGCACCTTGGCGATGTAGCGGTTCAAAAACTCGCGGAACGGCCGCTCGCCGATGAAGCAGATACCGGTCGAATCTTTCTTCTTCGCATTCGGCAGCCCGATCTCGTCGGCGATGCGGCGCACCTCGGTCTTGTGCAGCGCACCGACCGGGAACAGCGTTTTGGACAGCTGCTGCTGATTGAGCCGGTGCAGAAAATAGCTCTGGTCTTTCGCCGGGTCCAGGCCCTTGAGCAGTTGGTGCAGGCCGGTGGCTTCGTTGCGGTGCACACGTGCATAGTGTCCGGTCGCGATCTTGTCAGCGCCGACCTGCATCGCATGGTCTAAAAACGCCTTGAACTTGATTTCAGCGTTGCACAAAATGTCAGGGTTGGGCGTACGGCCAGCCTGGTATTCGCGCAAGAATTCGGCGAAGACGCGGTCTTTGTGGTCGGCCGCGAAGTTGACATGCTCGATCTCGATGCCGATCACATCGGCCGCGGCGGCCGCGTCCACGAAGTCGATGTTGGACGAGCAGTAGTCGCTGTCGTCATCGTCTTCCCAGTTCTTCATGAAGATGCCGACCACCTCATGCCCCTGCTGCTTGAGCAGCCAGGCGGTGACAGCCGAATCGACGCCGCCGGACAGGCCGACGACCACACGGGCGGGTTTCATCGGCCCGATTGTCCCTGGCGGCTCAAACCCGAAGAAAGCGCCCGTCGTCCTGTTGCCGCACCCGACCGTCGGCCAGCAGCTCGTCCAGGTGCATGGCGATGCTGTGGCGCTCGGCGCAGTCCACCCACAACGCGTCATGCTCGGGCGGGTAGAGCAGGCGCTGGCGCACCAGGTCGTGCAGGCTTTGCGGCCCAGGCGCCAGCAGCGCCAGCAGGCGGTCGTTGCGGGCGTCGATCTTGCCGGCGAAGAGCGCCAGCTGGGCCAGAAAGTCAGCCCGGTCGGTGATCACCGCGCGATGATGGGACGTGACCCAGATTCGCGCGTCCAGCCGTGCCACCGCCGCCAGCGAGCGCCGAAAATCGGCCAGGCTCGAGGTGGCATCGCCGTAATACGGGCCGAAGCCCGACAGGTCGATGTCGCCGATGAAGGCCAGGCCTTCGCTGTCGACCCACAACACGCAATGGCCGGCGGTGTGGCCGGGCAGGTGCTGGGCGCGCACGGTCACGCCGCCGCCCAGCTGCCAAGTGGCACCGTCGGCATAGCCGGTGGCGTCGGGCCGGGGCAGGTAGTGGAATTCCTGCTCGATCTTGGCCTTCAGCGGGCCCAGCACCGCATCGGGGTAGCCGTAGTGGGCCCCGACAACCCGGCCCAGCTCTGCGCGGCAGCCAGGTCGGCCTGGTGCACCGCCACCCGGGCCCGCGGCACCCGGTGCAGGCCGGCCATGTGGTCCTCGTGCACATGGCCCAGGATCACCAGGTCCACGCGGTCGAAATCGGGCCCGATGCGGTTGGCGACCTGGGGCGTGTCAAAGGCCACCCGGGTCTCGGCACCGTGCACCAGCACCTGGTTGCCGTCGGGGTATTTGCCCGACTTCTGGCCCAGATGCACCGCCACGCGGCCAAAACGCAATAGGTCGCCCATGGTCAGACCTGCTGCCAGGGCTGCTGCAGGGACGCGTCGGCCTGCACCGCGCCAAGCGCATGGCGCACGCCGGCCGCATGGTCGGCAATGCAGCGCAGCACCAGCGGGCTGCGCAGGCGGTGGGCCTGGGCGCGCAGCTCGTCGGGCGTCAGCCACAGCGTGCGCTCGACGGGCTGGTCCAGCACGCGGCCGGGCTCGGGCTCGCCGACCGTGCCGCAGTAGGCCAAGCGCAGGTAGGTGATGTCTTCGGCAGCTTGGCCGGCGCGCACCGGCCGCACGAAACGCGCCAGGTACACCCCCAGCAAGGCCTGTGGCACAAAGGCCCGGGCGGTTTCTTCCAGGCATTCGCGTGCGACGGCCTGCTCGGGCGACTCACCGGGGTCGAGGTGACCTGCCGGCTGGTTCAGCTTCAGGCCCTCGGGCGTGCGCTCTTCCACCAACAGGTAGCGACCCCCGCGTTCCACCACGGCAGCCACGGTGACACTCGGTTTCCAGCGCTCGGTGCTCATGGCGGCATCTTAGAGGCGACCGGGCCGCAGGCCCGTCGCTTGCTGGACAGTGCCGCCGGTGCGCCCGGGTCTGCGCTGCTTATCCGGTAAGCTCGCCACCCGTCATCCACCGCGCCGGCCTTGATCAGACGCCGCCGCGGGCCCTGCAGCACCCATGCGGTCGTGATGTCCAGGCCACCCACCCACCACCCGGCCGCTTGCGTGCGCCCCAGGCCGGCGCAACCCCTATGTGAGGAGTCGAGTTCATGACTTTGCTGATCGGTATTCCCAAAGAGACGGCGCCCGAGGAAAAGCGTGTCGCCACGGTGCCCGATGTGGTGGAAAAGCTGATCAAGCTGGGTTTTGCGGTGGCGGTGGAAAGCGGCGCGGGCGATGCGGCTCACTTTGCCGACGAGACCTACAGCGCTGCCGGTGCACAGGTGCTGCCCAGCGCTGCCCAACTGTGGGCCCAGGCCGACGTCGTCTTCAAGGTACGCGCGCCCAGCTCGGCCGAGGTGGCGCTGATGCGCGAGGGCAGCACCCTGATCAGCTTCATCTGGCCGGCGCAGAACCCCGACCTGATGCAGCAACTGGCCGCCCGGCGGGCCACCGTGCTGGCCATCGACGCGCTGCCGCGCCAGCTGAGCCGGGCCCAGAAGATGGACGCGCTGACCTCGATGGCCGGCATCAGCGGCTACCGCGCGGTGATCGAGGCGGCGAATGCCTTCGGCCGCTTCTTCAACGGCCAGATCACCGCCGCCGGCAAGATCCCGCCGGCCAAGGTCTTCATCGCCGGCGCCGGCGTGGCCGGCCTGGCGGCCATCGGCACGGCGGCCAACCTGGGCGCCATCGTGCGCGCCAATGACACCCGCGCCGAGGTGGCCGACCAGGTGGTGTCGCTGGGCGGCGAATTCGTCAAGGTCGACTACGAAGAGGAGGGCGGCGGCGGCGGTGGCTATGCCAAGGTGATGAGCGAGGGCTTCCAGCAGGCCCAGCGCGCGATGTATGCCAAGCAGGCCCAGGACGCCGACATCATCATCACCACCGCGCTGATCCCGGGCAAGCCGGCGCCCAAGCTGATCACCGCCGAGATGGTGCGCAGCATGAAGCCGGGCAGCGTGATTGTCGACATGGCTGGCGAGCAGGGCGGCAACTGCGAGCTCACCGTGCCCGGCCAGGCCGTGGTGCGCCACGGCGTGACCATCATCGGCTACACCGATCTGGTCAGCCGCCTGGCCAAGCAGGCGTCGACGCTGTATTCCACCAACCTGCTGCGCGTGACCGAGGAGCTGTGCAAGACCAAAGACGGCGTGCTCAACGTCAACATGGACGACGACGCCATCCGCGGCCTGACCGTCATCAAGGAGGGCAGCATCAGCTGGCCGCCGCCGCCGCTCAAGCAGCTGGCGCCGCCGCCCAAGCCGGCGGCAGCGCCGGCCGCTGCGCCCAAGGGGCACGGCCACGGTGCCGGCGCGCCGATGTCGGCCGCGTCGCTGGCCCGGGTGTTCGGTATCGGTGCGCTGGCCTTTCTGCTGGTCGGCCTGTACGCACCGGCCAGCTTCCTGTCGCACTTCACGGTGTTCGTGCTGGCCTGCTTCATCGGCTACATGGTGGTGTGGAATGTGACGCCGTCGCTGCACACGCCGCTGATGAGCGTGACCAATGCGATCTCGTCGATCATCGCCATCGGCGCGCTGGTGCAGGTGGCGCCGCCGCTGGTGGGCGGGGGGGTCGACCGGCCGAATGCGCTGATCCTGGGGCTGGCCGTGTTTGCGCTGGCGCTGACGGCCGTCAACATGTTTGGCGGCTTCGCGGTTACGCGGCGCATGCTGGCGATGTTCCGCAAATAAGAAGAAGGCCACGCACATGACCGCAAGCCTTGCCACCGTCTCCTACATCGCCGCCACCATCCTCTTCATCCTCAGCCTGGGCGGACTGGCCAACCCCGAGACCGCGCGTCGCGGCAACCTCTTCGGCATGATCGGCATGGCGCTGGCCGTGGTCGCCACGGTGCTGGGGCCGCGCGTCACACCGGATGGCATCCCCTGGATCGTCGGGGCCCTGGTGCTGGGCGGCGCCATCGGCCTGTTCGCGGCCAAGAAGGTGCAGATGACCCAGATGCCCGAGCTGGTGGCGCTGATGCACAGCCTGGTGGGCCTGGCCGCCTGCCTGGTGGGCTATGCCAGCTATGTGGATACCTCCACAGTCTTCCCCACCCCGGCCGAGAAGACGATCCACGAGGTGGAGATCTACATCGGCATCCTGATCGGCGCGGTCACTTTCTCGGGGTCCATCGTGGCCTTCGGCAAGTTGTCGGGCAAGATTGGCGGCAAGCCGCTGCTGCTGCCCGGCCGGCACCTGATGAACCTGGCGGGCCTGCTGTTGGTGGTCTGGTTCGGCCGGGTCTTCCTGCAAGCGCACGACATCCAGGCCGGCATGCTGCCGCTGTT
>JAYUQJ010000016.1:0-5983 GCA_043756825.1 Betaproteobacteria bacterium
TGTACGCGCGCGGCTATGTGCATGCCAGCGCCGGCAACATCAGCGTGCGCCTGCCCGACGGCGGCTTCCTCATCACCCCCATCGATGCCTGTCTGGGCACGCTGGACCCGGCGCGCCTGGCCGCGGTGGACGCCCTGGGCGGGCAGACCGGCGGCGACCGGGCGTCCAAGACCCTGGCCCTGCACCGGCGCATCTACAGCGCCGAACCCGAGGCCCAGTGCGTGATCCATACCCATGCCACCCACCTGGTGGCGCTGACCCTGGCCGGGGTGTGGAGCGCCGACGACATCCTGCCGCCGATCACGCCCTATTTCGTGATGAAGGTCGGCCATGTGCCGCTGATCCCCTACCACCGGCCCGGCGACCCGGCGGTGGGCGAGGCGGTGGCCCGGCGCATCGCGGCGATGCAGGCCGCCGGCACGCCGCTGCGCGCGGTGATGCTGGACCGCCTGGGCCCGAATGTCTGGCACCGCAGCCCGGCCGAGGCCAGCGCGGTGCTGGAGGAACTGGAAGAAACCGCCCGGCTGTGGCTGTTGGCCCGGCCGACCCCCTTGACCACCGACCAGATTGCCGATTTGCGCCAGCATTTCGGCGCGCGCTGGTAGGGCACCGACCGCGAGCACGCGATGCCCCGTTTTGCCGCCAACCTGAGCATGCTCTACAACGAGCATGCCTTTCTCGACCGCTTTGCCGCCGCTGCAGCCGATGGCTTCCCCGCGGTGGAATACCTCTTCCCCTATGCCTTCGAGGCCCAGGTGCTGGCCAGCCGCCTGGCCGACCACGGCCTGCAGCAGGTGTTGTTCAATGCGCCGCCCGGCGACTTCGACGCCGGTGAACGCGGTATCGCCTGCTTGCCCGGCCGCGAGGCCGAATTCCGCCGCGGCTTCGAGCAGGCCCTGGCCTATGCCGACGCGCTGGGCTGCCCGCGCCTGCATGTGATGGCCGGCCTGGCGCCGGCCGGTGTGGAGCGGGCGCGCTTGCAGGCCACCTACGAGGCCAACCTGGCCTGGGCTGCCACCCAGGCCGCCGCCGCCGGCCGCAAGGTGCTGATCGAGCCGATCAACACCCGCGACATCCCCGGTTTCTTCTTGAACCGGCAGGACGAGGCCCACCGCACCGTGCAGGCTGTGGGTGCGCCCAATCTGCAGGTGCAGATGGACCTGTACCACTGCCAGATCGTCGAAGGCGATGTGGCGATGAAGCTGCGCCACTACCTGCCCAGCGGCCGGGTCGGGCATCTGCAGATTGCCGGCGTGCCCCAGCGCCACGAGCCCGACCTGGGCGAGCTGCACCACTTCTACCTGTTCCAGGTCATCGACGAGGTCTCGGCGGCCTGCGGCTGGGACGGCTGGATTGGCTGCGAATACCGGCCCGCGCGCGGCGCCGTGGCCGGGGGCACGTCGGACGGCCTGGGCTGGCTCAAACCGATACGTCGCTGAGCCGGGCTATCACCCGGGGCGCGCCGCCGGCGCCCAGGCCCAGCAGCACGGCCTCGCCCGAACCGGCGCCTTCGCCCAGCAGCGCGCTGAAGTCGAAGCTATGGGTCACCCAGACCTCGAAGCCGGCCTGCCGCTGCACCACCGCCGCCAGCCCGGCGCGCAGCTGCAGCAGTGCCTGGGCGTTGGCCGCGTCCTCGCCCTGGCGCGGCGAGCCGAGCGCGGGCCAGGCATCGACCGGGTCGCCGAAGGCCAGCCGGGCGGTCTCCAGGCAGCGGCACCAGGGGCTGCTGCGCACCCGCGCCGGCCGCAGCTGGCCGGCGGCGAACCAGGCCCCGATCCGACGCGCCTGGTCGCGGCCTTCGTCGCTGAGCTTGCGCTGGGTCGCACACTGGCCCGGCTGGAAGCCCGGCGGGTCGAAGGTGCCGGGCGCCAGCCCATGGCGGAACATCACCACGCCGGCGGCTGCCGCGCCGCCGGCGCGCAGTGCCAGCGCCACCGCCTCGTTGGCGGTCGCAGCGCGCGGCAGGGCGAGGCTGGCCGCGGCGATCAACAGGGCGCGTCGCGCCGGCATGCGGGGTGGCCGACGGTCAGGCCGGGGCCGACCGCAGCGCGTAGGTCTTGCCGCCGGCAAACAGATACTCCACCCGCAGCACGGCCTCGCCCTTTTCGCCGGTGAAGGTGAAGCCGAGCACGGCCAGGCTGTCGCCCACCTTGATCTCGGGCACGCCCCAGGCCTGCATGCGCTGCAGCGGCGCCAGCTCGATCTCCCAGCGCCGGTCCTTGCGGGTGGGCAACTGCGCGGCCTTGAGCAGCGCCGGCCCGTCCACCGGGGCAGCTTGTGCCGGCAGGCTGCGCGTGGGCAGGTCGGCCGGCAATCTGGGGCCGTCGGCGGGCAGGTCCAGCTTCAGCTCCACATGCGGGTTGCGCCAGGCCACCTGGGCGACCTTGCCGTCCAGGTAGAGCGGGCGGCTCTGGTCGAAACTGCTCCAGCCGTGGTGGCCCCAGGCCGGCAGGCTGAGCAGGACCGGGGCGGTGATGACAAGGCGTCGATGCATGCGGGCCCTCACTGGTAGGCGATCCAACGGCCACAGATGATGGCACCCAACCAAAGCCCCGTCGACAGCACGGTCTGCAGGCGGGCCAGGCCGTCGCAGCGCGCCAGGCTGTCGCGGCCATGGAACCAGACCGCATTCAGGCCGGCCGCCTGCACCAGTACCAGCTTGAGCAGGAAGGCCCGGTTGGCCACCAGTTCCGCCGCCTGGGCGCTGAACATCAGCAGGCCGCTGCAGACCAGCAGGCCAAAGCCGGCCAGCGTGACCTTCAGCGCCAGCCGGGCCAGCGGTCGCAGCGGCAGCTCGGGGGCCAGGCCCCAGACCCGCAGGTCCAGCAGCACCAGGCTGCCCAGCAGCAGCGCGATGCCGGTGATGTGCAGCACCTCCAGTGCCGGGTAGGCGATCGGGTGCGACGCCAGCCCCGGCAGGCCTGCCCATGGAGCCAGTGGCAGGGGGTTCATCGCGGCAGGCCCGGTGCGCGGATCGGCACCTCAAGGCCGGGCACGGCCCAGCGTGCGCAGCGCCTGCAGCACCACCGGGCGGTCGACCATGCGGCCGTCGAGCCGGGCAGCGCCGGGCTGTGCGGCATCGGCGGTCAGCACCCGGCGGGCCCAGTCCAGCGCCTGCGCGCTGGGGGCCAGCGCGGCGTGCAGCGGCGCGATCTGACCCGGGTGGATGCACAACTTGGCACCAAACCCGAACCGGCGCGCCCAGGCCAGGTCGGCCAGCAGCCGGGCCTCGTCGTCGATCTGTGGGGTGACGCCGGCCACCGGTGCCGGCAGCCCGGCCAGGCGCGATGCCAGTGCAATGCGGCTGGCGCCGTCGGCCAGGCCGTCGGGCTGCTCGGCGATGTCCAGGTCCAGGTCCAGCGCGAAGTCCAGCGTGCCGAAGGCCAGGCGCTGCACCCCCGGGCTGCGCGCCACGGAATCCACCGCGCTGAGGCCGGCAGCGGTCTCGATCAGCGCCAGCACCCGGGCCCCGGGCAGGGCGCCGGCCAGCGCCAGCAGCTGGGCCGGCGCCTCGGCCTTGGGCAGCATCAGCGCGTCCAGCCCGGCGCCCGCCAGCATGCGCAGATCGTCGGCAAACTGCAGCGAGGCGGCCTCGTTGATGCGCACCATGCAGCGCTGCCGCTCGGCCGGCGCCGCGCTGGCGGCCCAGGCCGCGATGGCGGCGCGGGCGCCGGCCTTGGCGTCGGCGGCCACCGCGTCCTCCAGGTCGAGCACCACGGCGTCGGCGCCGCTGGCCAGGGCCTTGGCAAAGCGCTCGGGGCGATTGCCGGGCACGAACAGGTAGCTGCGGGGCGGCGGGTCTGGCGGCTGCATCAGATCGCTTCGGCCCGGCGCAGCGCGGCGATGGCGGCGGCGTCCAGGCCCAGCTCGGCCAAGATCGCGTCGGTGTGCTGGCCCAGCGCCGGCACCGGGTCCATGCGCGGGCCGTCCGCCGGCGCCGGGCCCCAGCTGCCCGGCGGCAGCAGGGCCGGCACCGGGCCGGCCGGGGTGCCTACCTCGCGCCAGCGGCCGCGGGCCTGCAGTTGCGGATGGGCCCAGACCTCGGCCATGGTGTTGACCCGGGCATTGGCGATCTGCGCCTGGTCCAGCCGGGCCAGTACTTGCGGCGCGGTCAGGGTCCGGAAGGTGTCGACGATCAGCCCGTGCAGCTGGCCGCGCGCGGCGGTGCGCTGGGCATTGCCGGCAAAGCGCGGGTCGCTCGCCAGGGCCGGCTGCAGCAGCACCTTGGCGCAGAAGTTGACCCACTCGCGCTCGTTCTGCAGGCCCAGCATCACCTGGCCGCCGTCGGCCCCGGTGGGGAAGGGGCCGTAGGGGTAGATCGTGGCATGGGCCGCACCGGTGCGCGGCGGCGGCGCGGCGCCGTCGAAGGCGTAGTACAGCGGGTAGCCGGTCCATTCGGTCAGCGCTTCGAGCATCGAGATGTCGATGCGCTGGCCGCGGCCGGTCTGCTGGCGCTGCATCAGCGCGGCCAGGATGTTGCTGAAGGCGTACATGCCGGCGGCGATGTCGGCGATCGAGGTACCGGCCTTGCAGGCCTGCTCGGGCGTGCCGGTGACCGAGACGAAACCGGCTTCGCTCTGGATCAGCAGGTCATAGGCCTTCTTGTCGCGGTAGGGGCCGGGATGCACCGGGTCGTCGCCGTAGCCGGAGATGTCGCAGACGATCAGGCCGGGCTTGAGGCCCGCCAGCTGCTCGAAGCCCAGGCCCAGCCGGCTGGCGGCGCCCGGGGCCAGGTTCTGCACCAGCACGTCGGCTTTTTCCAGCACCAGGCGCTGCAGCAGGGCCGCCGCCGCGGGCTGCTTGAGGTCGAGCGTCAGGCTTTGCTTGCTGCGGTTGGTCCAGACGAAGTGCGAAGACAGGCCGCGCACCCGGCTGTCATAGCCGCGCGCGAAGTCGCCGCTGCCGGGGCGCTCGATCTTGATCACCCGGGCGCCCAGGTCGGCCAGCTGGCGGGTGGCAAAGGGCGCGGCGATCGCGTGTTCGAGCGACACCACGGTGATGCCTTGGAGGGGTTGCATGGGGCGGCCTGCTGCGCTTTCAGGCCAGGGTGGCGCTGGCATCCATGGTCAGCCAGCCCGCGTGGTCCTGGGCCCAGAGCTGGACGGTCTTGCCGTCGGCCTGCAGCTGGCCGTTGACGCGCAGGGCGTGGCCGTCGAAGGTGGGCCGCAGAGCCTTGAAGTCAAAGCGCGTCACCCGGGCGTCGGGCAGCTGGCGGCGCAGCAGGTCCATCAGCAGGGTGGCGATCAGCGGGCCATGCACGACCAGGCCGGGGTAGCCCTCGACCTCGGTGACATAGGGCCGGTCGTAGTGGATGCGGTGGCCGTTGAAGGTCAGCGCGCTGTAGCGGAACAGCAGCGTCTCGTCGGCCAGGACCTCGCGCTGCCAGGCCGCGCCAGCGGGCGCGGGCCGGGGCGGGGGGGGCTGGTCACCGGGCCGCTGCGCGTCGCGGTAGACGATGTCGTGGAATTCGACGATGGCCGGATCGGCCGCGCCGTTGCAGCGCAACTCGTGGCGCACCTTGACGAACACCAGGCTGCCGGTGCGCCCGGACTTGGCGCTGACATCGTCGATGGTGGAGGTGCGCGCCACCGCGTCGCCCAGCCGCAGCGGTGCGCGGAAATCGAACTGGCTGCCGGCCCACATGCGGCGTGGCAGCGGCACTGGGGGCAGGAAGCCGCCCAGCCTGGCATGGCCGTCGGGGCCGATCTCGCCCTGCCGGTGCAGCGGCAGAAAATACAGCCAGTGCCACAGTGGCGGTATTACGTCACCGGGGTGCATCGGCGCGGCCGGGTAGTCCAGCGTGGCGGCCAGGGCCCGCACCGGGGTCGGGTGGATCAGGTCGTGCAGCGTCTCGCTGCGGCCTATCCAGGCCTTGAGGGCGGTGTCATCGAGCGTCATGGGGCCTCCTCGGCCAGGTAGGTGATCGCCCGCTGCACCCCGCCCGCGCCGATCGGCAGGCCCAGCATCCGCAGCGCCGCCTCCA
>JAYUQJ010000017.1:0-5978 GCA_043756825.1 Betaproteobacteria bacterium
ATCATCTCGCTGTTGTCTTCGGATGTGTTCGAGCGTTTTCCCAATCTCAAGCTGATCGTGCCGCATGGTGGTGGCGCGATCCCCTACCACATGGGTCGGTTCCGGGCCTGGACCGTGCGCAAGGGGGGGGAGTATTTCGACGACAAGATGAAGCGGCTGCACTTTGATACCACCACTTACGACAAGGACGCACTGGAACTGCTGTTCAAGGTGGTGGGGCCGGACCGGGTTCTGTTCGCCACCGAAAACCCGGGAACCGGCAGCGCCCTGAATCCCAAGACCGGGCTGAACTTCGATGACCTCAAGCCCGTGATCGAAAGTATCGACTTCCTGACCGAGAAGGACAGGGAGAACATCTTCGAATGCAACTGCGCACGCCTGTACACCCGCTTCAAGAACTACAAATGAGCGGTACCACCAACACGAAAGCGGATGCCCTGCGCGCCCCGGGATTCGAGTGGACTGCGCGGTTGGCGAAGATCGACACCTGTGTCCTGTCGGATGCACTCGACCGGCTGCAGATCCGGGGTGTTGCATTTGGTCTCGCGCGCCTGGCTGGTGGTCGCAGCCGCGTTGCGGGTCGTGTTATCACCGTCACGCTCGGGCCGGCACAGGGTGGTGTTGCACCAAGGCACCTTTGCACGGCGGCGGTCGAACAAGGCGGGCCGGGCGATGTGATCGTGGTCGAGCACCATGCACATGCGCAGGCCGCGGGATGGGGTGGCATCCTGTCCTTTGCTGCAAAGACCAAAGGCATCGAAGGCGTTGTGGTGGACGGCGTTTGCCGTGACATCGACGAGGCCATCGATTTTGACTTTCCGATCTTTGCCGCTGGCGCCGTTCCGGCAACAGCACGTGGGCGCGTAATGGAAACTGCCTGCCAGGAGCCGATCGTGGTGCGCGGCATCCGGGTGCATCCTGGCGACTGGGTGCTGGCAGACAGCAGCGGCGTCGTGTTTGTGCCTGCCGCGCGCATCGGGGAGGTCATCGACACAACCGAAGGCTTGGCCGCGCGCGAACAGCAGATGCTGGACCGCGTGCGCAAGGGCGAATCCGTGGCCGTCGTGATGAGCCACCAGTACGAAAGCATGTTGAAGGGTTGAACGATGACTGCAGACGCCGTTAGCGCATTGAGCCGCATGGATACCACCACGGTATCCGATGCCTTGGACAAACTGGGCATTGCGGGGCAGTGTCTGGGCATCAAGCCGCTTGACCCCCTGTTTCGTCTCGCCGGACCGGCATTCACGGTGCGGTATGTGCCGTGCGGCACCCGCGGTGGCACGGTCGGCGACTACATCGACGATCTGGAAACCGGCACGGTGGTCGCTCTCGACAACCAGCAGCGGATGGACGCCACCGTGTGGGGCGACATCCTGACCATTGTTGCCAGTCGCAAGGGCCTGGGCGGAACCGTCATCGACGGCGTATGCCGCGATGCGCCGCGCGCCATCGAACTCAAGTACCCGATCTTCGCCCGTGCAAGCCATATGCGTACCGGCAAGGACCGCGTGGCCGTCGACGCCATGCAGGTCAGCATCTCTATCGGTGGTGTGCGCGTCGACCCCGGTGATTTCATGCTGGGCGATTGGGACGGTGTCGTGGTGGTGCCGAAGGAAAGGATCACCGAAGTAGCCGATGTCGCGACCGGGATCGAGCAGGCAGAAGACCGCATCCGGGCGGCAGTAGAACGCGGTGAACGGCTCGATCTTGCGCGCAAGAACCAAGGCTACCATGCTCTGCAGACCAAGGGGGCACCATGACGCACACGGACGGCACGGCAATATCCATGGACCTGCTGGAGGCGGCACGCGCGCTGGGCAGCGCCACCCTGCACGAGGCCGGAGGCAAGAAGGGCGCCTTGCCATCGGCGATCAAGCCCCTGCGGCACGACTGGCGCATTGCGGCCACGGCCTACGTGGTGGTGGGGCCGGCATGCGACAACCTGTGGCTGCACCGTGCGATCTACGCCGCCCCGACCGGGGCCGTGCTGGTGCATGCCTGTGGCGCCTATGACGAAGCCGGCTACTGGGGCGGGATCATGGCAAATGCCGCCCGCGCATGCGGCCTGGTCGGGTTCGTCACCGAGGGGGGCGTGCGCGATTCCGAAGAACTGCGCAAGCTCGACTGGCCGGTGTTCGCCGCCAACGTCTGCATCCAGGGAACCAGCAAGCGGCCCGATGGTGCCGGATCGATCGGCCAGTCCGTCGTGATGGGCGGTGTGCCGGTTCAGACGGGCGACCTGCTGGTGGCAGACGCAGACGGCGTGGTGGTCATCGCGCGGGCCGACGCAGAGAGAGTCATCACCGTCGGAATCCAGCGCGAGAAAGAGGAGCTTGCCATTGTCGAGCGACTCGCCAAGGGGGAACGGACGCTGGATATCTACCAACTCCCACCACAAGTTTAGGTTGTCTGCATGGCTAACATCGTCCTCGGGCTTGCCACATCACATACCCCGCTGTTCACCTTGCACAGTGATGATTGGCGTCTGCGTGCCGACGCCGACAGGGCCAACCCTGGGCTCAATCTGTCCGATGGCAGGCGCCTGCGTTACGAGGAATTACTGGCAGAAGTCGGGCCGAAGTATGCCGAAGCATCCCGCCAGGAGGAATTGGCGCGCAAGGCCGCGCTGTGTGAAGCGGCACTCGACCGGCTGGCCAGCGCCCTGGACGCAGCCCGCCCGGACGTCGTGCTGGTGGTGGGGGACGACCAGGGCGAGCTGTTCAGCCCGAGCAACCAGCCAGCCTTCGCGATTTGCCACAACGATACGCTGATCACCAGCGATGCTTTTGGGCGGGAGGGTTCACCGGACTGGGTACTGAAGGCGGGCAAGGGTTACCTGATGGATGCCAGACACTCCCTGCCAGGACACGCCCAATTCGCACTGGCTTTGATCCACGGTCTGATCGACCAGGGCGTCGACGTGACTGCCGTAGCCGACTCAGGTCAAGACGCCAAGGTCGGCCTGGGGCATGCGTTCGGCTTCATCGCCAAACGGCTGTACCGTGAGCGTGCCATCCCGATGGTGCCGATCTTGCTGAACACCTATTTCCCTCCGAATGTGCCCACTGCAGCCCGCTGCCATGATATCGGGCTGCGCCTGCGTCAGGTCGTCGAGGCCGACAACAGCGCGCTTCGGGTCGCCATCGTGGCCTCAGGCGGACTGAGCCATTTCGTGGTCGATGAAGCGCTGGACCGCAGCGTCATGGCAGCGTTGTCGTCGCAGGACCAGAGCGTACTGCGCAATTTGCCGAGGTGCGCGCTGAACTCGGGATCGTCCGAGATACTGAACTGGGTCATGACTGCCGGCGCAATGAACGGGATGCCGATGACCTGGTCGGAGTATCTGCCGCTGTACCGAACCCCGGCCGGTACCGGCATCGGCGTCGGGTTCGCGGTCTGGGGGTGAACGCCCGCTCTGGGCCACGGAAGCTGCGCCGATGTTGATCGGCCGCCAACCCGTTGCGCATTCGCCAACGGTGGCATGATGCCAATGCCACCATCCGATCGAGAAACAAGCCAAGGAACCGACGTGGCGACATTGACACTCAGCATTGCGCTTTCAGACAACGAACGGACCCGGCCGATTGCACAGGGGCGCTTCCAGCCGCAGGGCGTCAGGCTGATCCCGACCGTGGTGCATCCGTCCGAGATGTTCTGGCGGCAACTGAAGTACGCAGACTTCGACATCTCGGAAATGTCGCTGTCATCGCTTTTCATAGCGACTGCGCGTGGCGACCGGCGGTGGGTGGCGTTGCCGATCTACACCTCGCGCACCTTCTTTCACACCAACATCCTTGTCCGGACGGACCGCGGGATCGCGGTACCCGCAGACCTGAAGGGCAAGCGGGTCGGTGTGCCAGAGTACCAGCAGACGGCGGCCTTGTGGTCGCGCGGGATCCTGGAGCATGAGTTCGGAGTGTCGGCCCGCGACATCGAGTGGTTCATGGAGCGCGGGCCGGACAAGAGCCATGGTGGCGCGACGGGCTTCCAGCCGCCACCGGGTGTACGGCTGAACCAGATTCCCCCCAGCACCAATATCGGCGAAATGCTGGTGGGCGGCGAACTGGATGCAACCGTGCTCTACCTGAACAACCGCAACCTGGTGGATCGAAGCACGCTGGACCTGGACCGGGTCGAAGTCATCCAGCCGCTTTTCCGGGACAAGCAGGAGGAGATGCGGCGGTACTTCGCAAAGACCGGCATCTATCCGATCAATCACACCGTCGTCATTAAGCGCGAACTCTATGAGCGGCACCCCTGGCTTGCCCTGAATTTGTTCCATGCCTTCGTGGAAGCCAAGAAGGATGTCGAGCGTGTCACCGCAGAAGCCATGAAATCCTATTTCGATACCGGCTTGGTCGATCCAGCGGGGCAAACCGGTCTGCAGGCAGACCCCAAAGCCTATGGCATCAAGGCCTCGCGCAGGGTAATCGAAACCATTTCCCAATACGTGCATGAACAGGGCCTGACGGATCGCCGTGTGGTGATCGAGGAACTGTTTGCGGCCTCGACGATCGAGGTCTGATCCGGGCCGCATGCCCGCCCGTTCGCCGGATCAGAACTGACGGTCGGCCAGCCGTATGCGCAGGCCGGCACTGGTTGGCTTGAGCACCAATTGGCAGGCCAGGCGGCTGTTGGGCTGGCGTAGTGCTGCGACAAAATCGAGCATGGTGGTCTCGGCTTCGTCGGGCGGCGCAAATGCCGACTGCGGGTCGGCCTCGACATAACAGTGGCAGGTGGCGCAGCTGCAGCAGCCGCCGCATTCGCCCAGCAGGCCGTCGATGCCGGCCTGCGCGACCGCGTCGAGCACCGACTGTCCTGCCCTGGCCGTGATGTCGTGTTCTGCGCCGTTCGCGCCGACGACGTAAAGAGTGATGGTCATGAAGAAGCTCGATGAAAGCGGGGGAGTGTTCGCCCGGCCTGCCGGACCGTCAATTGAGCATGATCACGGCGCTGCCCAGAAATCCCAGCACAGCCGCACCGATGGCGTAGGCCGAGATCGATTCCCGGGCCCGGAAGAACACCACCGAGAACAGGATGGTGAGGAACACGTCGATGGAGACGATCAGGGTGGCGCGCGACAGCGTGCTCTGGTCGATGGCCGTGAAATACAGCAGTTGTCCTGCAGACGCCAGCACGCCGGCCCCCAGAAGCCAGGGGTTGAAGACGGTCACGGCGCTGACCACCGCCACGCGGTAACTTTGCAGCCGGGTGGCCGCAACCAGAAACAGGACCGTTCCTACCAGGGCACCGAACATGGCGCCGAATGCGGGATCGGGCAGCACGTCGAGGCCGAACTTGCGCGAGACGTTCCCGGTGGCGTAGGCGAGGGCGGAAACCATCCCATAGGCGATGCCGGCGCTCAGCCAGCGTGAGGCCCCTGTGCCGCAAGGAGGATGGGAAACATCGGGCGTGCCGGCCGCGATGAGCTTGCGTCGCGACTCGACCACCAGCAGCATGAAGCCGGAAAAAATCAGCAGCATCCCCAGCGCCACCGCCAGCTGCAGTGTTTCACCCAGCAAGGTGATGCCCAAGGCCACGGTGAAGAAGGGCACGAGCCGCTTGACCGACGCGCTGCGTACGGCACCCAGGTGCTGGATGCTCGAATGGAAAAACACCCGGCCGAGGAAGATGGTCAGTGCTCCGGCGAGCGCAAACCACAGGACGCCCACCGGGTCCAGGTGCGGCAGTCGCGCCATGTCCAGCCCGAACAACCAGACCGCGCCGGCAATCAGCATGGTCAGGCAGATCGACAGGAAGGCGCCGTTGTCGCCATCACGGGTCGATCCCCTGGCAATGCAGGTGTTGGCAGCCGCCCAGCACACGGCCGCAAGCACGGCCACCAGGTCTGCCATCATGTCTCCCCTGCCACTCCAGCCCGCGCGCCTGCGCAGTGCCGGACCCCGCGCATTCGCGTCATGGACGCCCGGGGGCTGGTGCCAGATGGTTGAGCACGATCTTGAGATAGTCCCGCG
>JAYUQJ010000018.1:0-17250 GCA_043756825.1 Betaproteobacteria bacterium
ATCAGCCCGGCAATCAGCCCGGCAATCAGCCCGGCGGGTAGTCCGCGCCGGCAAGCGCCGACTCGATGACCTCGCGGTTTGCGCTGGTCTCGACCCGCACACGGTGGTGCGCAAGATCGACTTCCACGCGCGCCTGCGGGTCGGCCTGCTGGATGGCCCGGGTGACCACGCTGACGCAATGGCCGCAGGTCATGGTGGGGATGGTCAGTTCGAGCATGGGTATTCCTTGAGAGGTGAAGCACCGATACTCGACCTTGCCACGGTGGCAGAGTCAAGAACACCGGTGCAGCCCCTGCCGCCCGCAGGGTATTGCCACAAGTCAGCTTGACATTCCAATGATGTAAAGCTCAAGACTGGCCCCAGATACAGGCTTCACGCCGCATTGCCCAGCAAGGCCAGGATGAACGCCTGCCGGGCAGTCCACCACACCAGTCACCCTCTGGGCCGCACACCATGAACACCGTCATCGCACCCACGCCTGGGGCAGGCAAGCTGCTCGACTGGAGCCTGCCCATCGATGGCATGAGCTGCGCCTCGTGCGTGGCCCGCGTCGAGCGCGCCTTGCAGAAGGTGCCGGGCGTGGTGGACGCCAGCGTGAATCTGGCCACCGAGGCGGCCACCGTCCGGTCGACCCCGGGCACCCGTCTGACTGAGCTTCGCGCAGCCGTCGAGAAGGCGGGTTACACGGCGCCTGAAAGCAGCGTGACACTGATGATCGACGGCATGACCTGCGCCTCTTGCGTGTCGCGCGTCGAGAAGGCGCTGCTGCGGGTGCCGGGCGTGGTGCAGGCCGAGGTCAACCTGGCGACCGAGTCGGCGGCGGTCACGCTGGCCGCGCGCCAGATCGATCAGCCTGCGCAGATCGCGCTGGTGGCGGCCGTGCAGCGCGCTGGTTATGCAGCGAAGTTGCGACAGGCCGAATCCGGCGCCGCTGTCGGGGCAGATGCAGCGCCCCGGCGATCTGCCGAATGGTGGCCCGTGGCGGTGGCCGCCGCGCTGTCGGCGCCACTGGTGCTGCCCATGTTCGGCCTGCTGCTCGGCCCGCAGTTTGCGCATCAATGGATGCTGCCCGGCTGGATCCAGCTGGCACTGGCCACGCCGGTGCAGTTCTGGCTGGGGGCACGCTTCTACCGGGCGGGCTGGCATGCGCTTCGGGCGGGCAGCGGCAATATGGACTTGCTGGTGGCGCTGGGCACCAGCGCCGGCTACGGCCTGAGCCTGGTGCAACTGCTGCGCCAAGGCAGCCACAGCATGCACCTGTATTTCGAGGCCTCGGCCGTGGTCATCACCCTGGTGCTGCTGGGCAAGTGGATGGAAACCCGGGCCAAGCGCCAGACCACCGCGGCGATACGGGCGCTGAATGCACTGCGCCCCGAGACCGCCCGGGTGCGCAGCAAGGGCGTGGACACCGAGGTTGCGGTCGCGTCGCTGCGCCTTGGCGACCTGGTGGTGGTGCGCCCCGGCGAGCGCCTGCCGGTGGACGGACAGGTGGTGGACGGCAGCAGCGACGTCGATGAATCGCTGATCACGGGCGAGAGCCTGCCGGTGGCCAAGCATGGGGGCGACAAGGTCACCGGCGGCGCGGTCAATGGCCAGGGGCTGCTGTTGGTGATGACGACTGCGGTGGGCGCCGAATCGACGCTGGCACGCATCGTGCGGATGGTTGAATCGGCACAGGCCAAGAAGGCGCCGATCCAGCGCCTGGTGGACCGGGTGAGCGCGGTCTTCGTGCCGGTGGTGATCGTCATCGCGCTGGTCACCCTGCTGGGCTGGGGCCTGAGCACAGGAGACTGGGAAGCGGCCATCCTGAACGCGGTGGCCGTGCTGGTGATCGCCTGCCCCTGCGCCCTGGGCCTGGCCACGCCCACGGCCATCATGGTGGGCACCGGCGCAGCCGCCAAGGTGGGCATCCTCATCAAGGACGCCGAGGCCCTGGAAGTGGCGCATGGCGTGACGGTGGTGGCCTTCGACAAGACCGGCACCTTGACTGCGGGCAAGCCGACGCTGATGGCGGCCGTGCCCCACGGGTGCGCGGACCGGGCGGCACTGGTGTCGGCCAGCGCGGCGGTCCAGGCGGGCAGCGAGCATCCGCTGGCCTCGGCCGTGATGAACGCGGCGAAAGCCCAGGCGCTGGTGGTCCCGCCCGCCACAGCCGTGCGCGCCATGGCGGGCCGGGGCGTGGCGGCCGAGGTTGAAGGCCGCGCATTGAGGCTGGGCAGCAGCCGCTTCATGCAGGAGTTGCAGGTGGACCTGGCGCCGCTGGCCAGCACCGCAGCGCAATGGCAGGCGCGTGGTTGCACGGTGTCCTGGCTGGCCGAGGTAGCGGCCGATCCGCCAGCCAGCGCGTCGGCACAGGCGCCCACCCAGCCGGGCTCGCTGCCCCGCTTGCTCGGCCTGCTGGCCTTTGGCGACGCACCCAAGGCCAGCGCCGCAGCGGCCGTCACCGCGCTGCAAAAGATGGGCATACGCGCCGCGCTCATCACCGGCGACAACCCGGGCAGCGCCCAGGCGGTGGCGCAGGCGCTGGGCATCACCGATGTGCATGCCGAGGTACTGCCGGAGAACAAGGCCGACATCGTGGCGAAGTTGAAAGCCGGTGGCGCGCGGGTGGCGATGGTCGGCGACGGCATCAATGACGCGCCCGCGCTGGCGATTGCGGATGTGGGCATCGCGATGTCCACCGGCACCGACGTGGCCATGCACACCGCCAGCATCACGCTGATGCGAGGCGACCCGGCGCTGGTCGCCGACGCCATCGACATCTCGCGCCGCACCTACGCCAAGATCCGGCAGAACCTGTTCTGGGCCTTCGTCTACAACGTGGTGGGCATTCCGCTGGCCGCCTTCGGCATGCTGAACCCGGTGATCGCGGGCGCGGCGATGGCGTTCAGCAGTGTCAGTGTGGTGGGCAACGCGCTGCTGCTGCGGCGCTGGAGGGGGGCCCCGCGATGAACGCCACCGAACAGTTCAATATCGGTGAGGCAGCCGCACGTTCAGGTGTCTCGGCCAAGATGGTGCGCCACTACGAATCGCTGGGGCTGCTGCCCGCGGTGGCCCGCACTGAATCCGGCTATCGGCGCTACGGCGAGAAGGAGGTACACACGCTGCGTTTCATACGCCGTGCACGCGACCTGGGCTTCAGCATGGCCGAGATCGCCGAGTTGCTCAAGCTGTGGCAAAACCGCCGCCGCGCCAGCGCCGACGTGAAGCGCATCGCCCAGCGGCATGTGGCCGACCTGGAGCGCCGCATGGCGGCGATGGCGCAGATGCGCGATTCACTGCGGCAGCTTGCCAACTGCTGCCAGGGCGACCAGCGGCCGGATTGCCCCATTCTCGAAGAACTGTCCGGTCACAGCGCGGCGAAGGGCTGGGCCTGACGCATCCATCCGTGGACGTGCAAAGCAGCTGGCGCAAATACCAAGCCAGGTCACGGCCCGGTGAAGCCTTGAGGCGGTGACGCGCCCCACAATCCGGTGGTCGAAAGCCGCAGGGGCGCTACATGGCTGGGTGGATTTTATGCAGTGTGGCCCTGCTGGCGATGTTCGGCGCCGTGCCTTCCATGGCCGCCCAGCCCCAGGCTGCCGGCCCTAAGGTGGCGACAGCGCTTGTGCAAGACCCCACCCAGCGCGTCTTGCCGGCCAACGCCGTGCTGCCGCTGCAGGACTTCCTGGCCTTGCTGGACGTACCCGGCAGCAAGGCGCGGGCGGCGCTGTCGCGCATCGACAAGCACTGGCGCGACGGCTACGCCGCCATGCTGCTGGAGGGCAGTGGCTTCATGCCCGATGACTTCGTGCAGCGCGATGTGCTGGCCCTGCTGGCGCGCAAGTCCGGGCTGGGCAGCACCGACGTCAATGCACTGTACGAATGGTTGTGGGCGACCGCCCCGCCCCTGCACCCGCAGTACGCCGAGTTCAAGGCACGGTTGTATGAGGTGCTCGACCCACGCTTTCGTGCGCATTTCGAGCGCCAGCCCAAGACGGCGATCCGGCTCGACGAAATCCGTTGGGGTGGCGTGCGCCGCGACGGCATCCCACCGCTGAAGAACCCCAAGATGACCAGCGCTGCCGAGGCGGGCTGGCTGGCCGACGACGACATCGTGTTCGGCGTGGCCATCGACGGGGATGTGCGGGCCTACCCGAAACGCATCCTGGCCTGGCACGAGATGGTGAAGGACCGCATTGCCGGGCGCGAGCTCAACGGCGTGTACTGCACCCTGTGCGGCGCGATGGTCTTGTACGACGCCACCGTCAACGGCGTGCACCATGAACTGGGGACCAGCGGGTTTCTGTACCGGTCGAACAAGCTGATGTACGACCACGCCACCCAGTCCCTGTGGTCCACGCTGACCGGCACCCCGGTGGTGGGCCCGCTGGTCGGCCAGGGCATCGCGCTGCGAAGCCTGCACCTGGTCACCACCACCTGGAAGGCCTGGCGCCAGCGCCACCCGGCAACCCGCGTGCTGTCAATGGACACCGGCCACCTGCGCGATTACCGCGAGGGTGCGGCCTACCGGCGCTACTTCGCCACCGATGAGCTGATGTTCAACGTGCCCAGGCGCGACACCCGGCTGGCCAACAAGGCCGAGGTGCTGGCGCTGCGATTTGCGCAATCACCCGACGACGCGCTGGCGATCTCGGCCCAACGCCTGGTGGCCGAGCGTGTGCTGCATGCGCAGGTGGGGACGGTGCGGCTGGTGGTGCTGACCGACGACAGCGGCGCCAACCGCGTCTACCAGGCCGGGAATGCAGCCCTGGTCAGCTGGAACGGGCAGGACAGCGCGCTGGATGCCGCCGGTGTGGCCTGGCGGGTGGCCGAGGACGGCCTGCACGGCCCGGGCGGACAGGTGCGCAAGCGCTTGCCGGCGCACCGAGCCTTCTGGTTCGGCTGGGTGGCGGCCTTTCCGACGACGCGCCTGATGAAGTAGACCGCCGGCCGTGTCGGTGGCTGTGGTGGTGACCGCGCGGAGCGGTCAGAAGGCGAACGACTGCGCCAGGGTGTCGAACGTCCGGGCTGGCGTCGTTACTGGGCCGCCCATGCAAGGTGCATCTCAGGTCGTCAGCGGCAACACGCCGGCCACGTCGGCCAGCGGCCTGACCGGCACGGCGGACGCCAACTGCACTATCGACTCCGAGACCAAGCTCCACTACCGCAGCACGGCCGCTCCGGTCAGCGCCACCAACCCGACAGGCTGCACTTTCTGCCTGCCCGACCCGGTGTGGAACATCGGCGCCAACGCCACCACGGTGCCCGCGCAACCCGTGCCGGCCACAACCTGCTTCAAGCCCTACACGGTGGGCGTGTCACCCACCGATCTGGCCACCACCACCACCGACAGCGGCGTCACCGCGCCCTTCATCGTGCGCGTGGCGCGCGGCACCCTCAACCGCGGCATCTACGATCTGGCGGTGCTGATCGACCCCACCCGGCCCTGGGCGGCGATTGCGCCCCAGGCGGGATGGAACGGCAAGGTCTACTGCACCTACCCTGACTCCGAGACCACCACGATGGAGGTCAATGACTGCGTGATGCTGATCGAGGCTTACCAGAAGCCAGGTCTGCAGGCACTGTGGGCCGGCCTCACGCAAGACCAGATCAACGCCCGCAAGGCCGCGATCAACGGCCATGTCGACCAGACTGCCTGCCATGCCTGGTACAACGCCTTTGGCAGCAACGGCCGCGCTGGCGTCTACCAACAGCGCCTGGTGAGCAACAACACCACGGGCGCCCCGCTGCAATGCGTGGTCATGGGCCGAGTCGATCTGGGGCCGGGCCACGGGCCCGGCGGCCGCCCGCGACACGCGCGACAACGTCGGCGTGCAGTACGGCCTGAAGGCCTTCATCGCGGGCTCGATCACCGCCGACGAGTTCTTGACGCTGAATGAACTGGTCGGCGGCATCGACCGCGACTCCACGCCGCGTTCACAGCGCACGATGGCCGACGCCGAGTCGCTGGACATCGCCTACCGGGCGGGCATCGTGGCCAGCGGCAAGCAGCTGGCCAAGACCGCGATCATCGACTTGCGCGGCTGGGACGACTCCAACCTCGCGGCCAATCTGCCGCCGTCCTTGGCACCCAGCGCCATCCCGATCCACCACCAGTGGTACAGCTTCGCATTGCGCGACCGCATCACCACTGCGGTGGGCAATGCCGACAACCAGGCTTTGTGGCGTTTTGCGCGCACCGGCCTGGCCGCGCCCGGCACGCTGGGACTGGACGCCTTCCTGGCCATGGACCAGTGGATGACGACGCTGTCTGCGGATACCGGAACGGCCACGCTCGAGCAAAAAGTGCGCACCGCGCGGCCGGTTTCCGGCGCCCGCGACACGCGCGACTTCTGTTTGTTGGCTGAGGAAGCCGCAAAGATCACCCGCGTCTTCGACCAGTCGGTTTGCAATGCCAACGTCTACCTCAAGCCGTCGCAGTCGCCGCGCCAGGTGGCCGGCGGCCCGCTGGCTGAAGACGTTTTGAAGTGCCAGCTCAAGCCGCCGGTGCAAACCGTTTTCGCGCCAGCCTCGCTGAGCACGGCGCAGTTCGCGCGGTTGCAGGCGGTGTTTCCAGGCGGCGTCTGCGACTGGGGCAAGCTGGGCGTGGGTCAGCAGGCGTCCGTGAGCCCGCTGACCTTCAAGGCCGGCCCGGGCGGACAGCCCCTTGGCGCGGCACCGGTATCAGCCAAGCGCTGAGCGCCAGAGCAGGATCGACCAGCCGACGGCCGGGACCGGCGCTTGCTCAACTTCGGCCGCGCCTCGTTCAAGCCAACGCGGTCGGCACCCAGGCCGCGAATGTGCCGAACCTCGACGTCATGCCCAACATGCGCTGCGGCCATGCCGATGTTGTCCTTGTGAACATCGAATCCGACGCGCAGCGTGACCGATCCCTTGCTGGCCTGGCAGCGTCACTTTGACTGGGGGGGGTGGCCACGCCCCCACGGTCAGCGGGTGCTGGCCTGCCAGGCCCAGGTAGCGGCGCGCAGCCGTTGCGAAAGGTGAATCGCCACGTTGCGGTAGACCTGTGCGTAGAGAAGCGGGTCCTCGGCGCGCAGGCGCCGGAGGGTCAGGTCGTCGAGCGCATGAACTTCGGTTTCACCGTTGGCGACGGCTTCACCGCTGCGCCCTCCGCCGTCGAGCATGGCGGTTTCACCCAGCATCATGCCGGGTGACAGGCTCACATAGCGCTGCCGCAGGGCCATGCGGCCGGGATCAGCAGGGCTGAGGACATTGATCGAACCGGACGTGATGACGTAGAGCCGGTCGCCAGGGTCGCCCTGGCGAAACAGGGTCTCGCCGGCGGCAAGCCGCCTGCTTTGCAGGCAAGCGGCCAGCCGCGAGCGCTGGTGCGGATCCAGCCCCTCCATGAGGCCGACCTGTTCGACGGGCACGATCTCGCGCAAGGGATCGAAGCCGGCCCGCAGCAGCAAACGCAGCTCGACCCGCTCCATGGCCTGGTCGAGATCGGGCATGCCCTGGTTGGCGGCCACGGTATCGCCCACAAACTGTGCCAGCACACGCCCATGTCGGTTGTCGCAACCGACTCCAGCCAGAAGCAGCGCCTTGCCCCTTTCGTCCAAGCGACGGCTCAGCTGTTGCAGCACGACGGCGCCAGAAGCGTCTATCAGACTCACGCGGCGGAAGTCCAGCACGAGGGTGTCGCAGCTGGCATCCAGTCCGTCGGCCACTTCGGCAACGCGGTCTGCGCTGCCGAAGAACAACGCGCCTTCCAGTTCCAGCACCGTGATTCGCGCACGCAATGCCTGCAGCCGGGCTTCGTCGGCAGCGGCGTAGATGCGGCGCGAGGGCAGCGCGTCGCCTGTGAAACGGCTGCGCACCAGCGAACGGTTCATGCTGCGGATGAACAACATCATCGACAGCACCGCACCGGCGGCCACGGCGGTCGGAAAACCCAGCACCACGGTGATTGCGCAGACCAGGCCCACGACCAGCAGCGCGAGCGCCACGTCCGCCTCGCGCCGGCCCCGCCACCACTGCGCTGCCAGCTGCAGCGACCAGCGGTCGACCAACATGAGGTAGACGGTGAACATCACCCCACCCAGCACCACCTGGGGCAACAGCGACAACAACGGGGCAGCCACCAGGCCCAGCAGCGCGAACAGGGCGCAACAGATGAGCAAGCCCGCACGCGTGCGTCCGCCCAAGTCCAGCATGTGCAGCGCGCGGGGGCGCAGCAGCAGCAGCGGCAGCCCACCCACGATGCCGCTAGCGACATTTGCCGCCCCGATGGCCCACACCTCGCGCCGCGGGTCGGTGCGCGTATGACAGGCCTGGTCCATGGCCAGGGTGCTGAGCACCAGTTCCAAGGTACCGATCAGCGCCATGACCACCCCGGCAATCAGCGCGGCGCCCAGATGCCGCTGCAGCAGCGGGTCTGCCACGCCCTGGAAGAACGGCCGCAGCGTGTCCAGGTGCGGCCAGGCCGCTGGCAACGCGCCCGTCAGTGGGCCGAGCGGGGCCTGGGGTGCCACGGCATGCAGCACCGCATAGGCGGCGCTTCCGGCCAGCAGCCCAAGCGGAACGGCCGGCAGGCGGCTGCTGAATCGTGGCAGCACCAGGATCAGCACCAAGGTGAACAGACCCACTGTCAAGGTGGCAGGCTGGATCGACGGCATCGCGCTCCAGCCAGCGACTTGCAGCGCACCCACCGGCCAGCCGAACAGCAAGGGCAGCAAGGCCAGCAAGGCCAGCAGCGCCACACCGTTCATGAAACCGGCCAGCACCGGCTGCGGCACGAACTTGGCAAAGCGCACCAGGCCCGACGCAGCCAGCCCAATCTGAACCAGGCCCATGCTGACGGTGGCAAGGGCCAACAATGCCAGCAGCAGTGCGACAGCCGCAGGCTGTTCGACCGAAAAGGCCGGGTCGCTGGCAACTTGTGCCACCAGCGCTCCCAACACCAGCGCTGGCGCGGCCGATGGGCCCGCCGCTGCCATCGGCCCGCGCGCCAGCCATGCAAACACGGCGCCACCCACGGCGCTGGACACCAGCGAAGCCGGGATGCCCAGCGTGGCCGCATGAGGGCCCAGCGCAGCAAAGGCCAGCAGACCCATGGTCAACGCCGGTGCCAGGCTGATGAGCATGCCTGAGATGCCGGCCTGAAGCTCGCGCCACGCACCTGCCCGCCTCATGGGAGTTTCATGGACGACTGGGATGGACATCGGATGGCGGCCTGCATCACTGCAACGGAGCCATTGATCGTAGCGGTCGGCCGCAGGACGGCGCTTAAGAGGATTTACGCCTTGACCCGGGCGGCATCCACGGCCGCTGCCCCAGAGGCCGCCTGCGCCAAACCATGCGCCGGCGCTCAAGCAGCGCATGGCTTCAGCCGCTGGCAAGCGGCGCGCCACGCCGCCACGGGTCAATCCAAGCTGAAGCTCCCCCGCCACCAGCCCCAATTCCCCTGTTCCACCAACCACTTGTGATGGATTTCGAGTTTGGGTTTCTGACTACGTTTGAATGGCCTGGATCATTGACAAGGCGCGGTTTTGGTGTGCGGTGGCGGTGGTGAGCACCTCGAAGGTCGGTGCATCCGCGCTGGCGATGGGCGTGCAGCAGGTGTTGCGCACGAGGGTGGGCAACTCGGCCATCAGGGTGGCAAAGCTGGGCGGGCCGCTCGTCATCGAGCAATATCGAAGCGGCCTTGGCGCTTGCCGAGGCCGATCGCTTGGCCAGCGCCACCGGATCGCGGGTGGCCTTGGCGGCCTGATCGGTGTCGGCGAACATCCACTTGCGCCAAGCCTCACGCATGTGCCACTCGACGTAGAACGCCAGCATGAGCGCTTGCCAGCACGCTTTCCGATCGTCCCCGATAGGGCCCGAAGCGCTTAAAATCAACCCACCTCACTCCCACTCAATGGTAGCCGGCGGCTTGCTGCTCACGTCATAGGTGACGCGGTTGATGCCGCGCACCTCGTTGATGATGCGGCTGGACACGCGCTTGAGCAGTGCGTAAGGCAGCTCGGCCCAGTCGGCGGTCATGAAATCGCTGGTCTGCACCGCCCGCAAAGCCACCACATAGTCGTAAGTGCGGCCATCACCCATCACGCCCACGCTCTTGACCGGCAGGAAGACGGCAAAGGCCTGGCTGGTCAGGTCGTACCAGGTCTTGCCGGTATGGGGGTCGACCTCGCGGCGCAGCTCCTCGATGAAGATGTGGTCGGCGCGCTGCAGCAGCGCGGCGAACTCGGGCCTCACCTCACCCAGGATGCGCACCCCCAAGCCTGGGCCGGGGAAGGGATGCCGGTAGACCATGTCGTGGGGCAGGCCCAGGGCCACGCCGAGCTCGCGCACTTCGTCCTTGAACAGCTCGCGCAGCGGCTCCAGCAATTTCAGCCCCAGCGTGGCGGGCAGGCCGCCCACGTTGTGGTGGCTCTTGATGATGGCCTTCTTGCTGGCCGTGCCGCCGCTTTCCACCACATCGGGGTAGATGGTGCCCTGGGCCAGCCATCGGGCGCCCCGCACCGCACCGCCATGGTTGTCCGCCTTCAACTTGTGGGCCTCGGCCTGGAAAACCTCGACAAACTCGCGGCCGATGATCTTGCGCTTCTGTTCGGGGTCGGTCACGCCCTGCAGGTGGCCCAGGAACTGCGCCGCCGCCTGCACATGCACCACCCTGGCATGCAG
Organism: Betaproteobacteria bacterium; assembly: GCA_043756825.1. Lineage (GTDB taxonomy): Bacteria > Pseudomonadota > Gammaproteobacteria > Burkholderiales > Burkholderiaceae_C > Pseudaquabacterium. Next base: position 10,633 of record JAYUQJ010000018.1, read on the forward strand.
GCGGCCGGCAAACATTTCCATCACCATCGCGCCCTCGTTCAGGCGCAGCAGGCCATGGTCGACGAACACGCAGGTCAGCTGGTCGCCGATGGCGCGGTGGATCAGCGCTGCGGCCACGCTGCTGTCCACGCCGCCTGACAGGCCCAGGATCACCTCCTCGTCACCGACCTGGGCGCGGATGCGGGCCACCGCCTCGTCGATGTAGTTGCCCATGATCCAGTCGCCCCGGCATCCAGCAACTTCCCGGACGAAGCGGGTCAGCAGTGCCGCACCCTGCAGTGTGTGGGTCACCTCGGGATGGAACTGCACCGCGTAGTAGCCGCGTGATTCGTCGGCCATCCCGGCGATCGGGCAGTGGAGGGTGCTGGCCATCAGCTTGAAGCCCGGCGGCAGCGCGGTGACCTTGTCGCCATGGCTCATCCACACCTTGAGCATGCCGTGGCCGTCGACGGTGGTGAAATCCTGGATCGCATCGAGCAGGCGGGTGTGGCCACGCGCGCGCACCTCGGCATAGCCAAATTCGCGCTGGTCGCTCCACTCGACCGTGCCGCCCAACTGCACCGCCATCGTCTGCATGCCGTAGCAGATGCCCAGCACCGGCACACCGGCGTCCCACACCACCTGGGGCGCGCGCAGCTGGTGGTCCTCGTAGGTACTGGCATGGCTGCCCGACAGGATGATGCCCCTGGGGGCAAAGGCGCGAATGAATTCGGCGCCGACATCGTGGGGGTGGATCTCGCAGTAGACATGCGCCTCGCGCACCCGCCGAGCGATCAACTGGGTGACCTGGGAGCCGAAGTCGAGGATCAGGATCTTGTCATGCATGGGGTTCAGGCCACGGGCGTGGCCACAGGATGCGCGGCGCGATGCCGAAAGTGCCATAACGCGACCAGCGTGCCGATGAGCTGCAGCGTCGCGCAGAAGTAGAAAGGCAGGCCCATGCGCCAGTCACCGGCCGGCAGGTGCGACACCATGCCCAGCAGCGGCGCACTCACCACCGGCGCGATCACCGCCATCAGGCTGTTCAGCGCCGACACCGAGCCCATGGTCTGGCCCTGGCTGCGGGCATCGGCGGCATTGGAAACCTGGCCCTGGATCACCGCGCCTGCACTACCGCCCAGGATGTTACCGATGACGATCACCACGAACATCATCCAGCCCTCGGTGACCGCGCCAAACGCGAAATAGGTCAGGGTGGAGGCCGACAGCCCCACCACGGCCAGCGTGCGCGCCGAGAAGCGCTGCAGCAGGTGTTTGAGCAAGAAGCCCTGCACCAACACCGACATCAGGCCCACGGTGAACAAGGCATAGCCGTTCTGCGCCGGGCCCCAGCCGAACTTGAAGGTGGTGTAGAGCACAAAGCTGTTGTGCAGCGTGAACTGCGCCAGCGAGGCCAGCCCGATCACCACCACCAGCGACCCGACGCCCTGCAATTGCCTCAGCCCCTGGAGCGAGCCCAAGGGATTGGCGCGACGCCAGTCAAAGCGCTTGCGGCGCGAGACTGGCAGCGACTCTGGCAGCACAAACCAGCCATACAGCCAGTTCAGCACCGCCAAGCCGCCCGCGACGAAAAACGGCAGGTGCAGATCGATGGCGCCCAGCAGCCCGCCCATCACCGGCCCCAGCGTGAAGCCCAGACCGAACATCGCCCCCACCAGCCCGAAGCGGCGGGCGCGGTCTTCGGGCGCGGTGATGTCGGCCACATAGGCATTGGCCACCGCGGCATTGGCCTGCATCGCGCCGCTGAACAGGCGCACCACGATCAACATCCACAAGGCAGTGGCCAGGCCGGTGACGATGAAGCTCAAGGCCAGGCCCGAGAAGCCCAGCAGCAGCACCGGTCGGCGGCCGTACTGGTCCGACAGCGCACCCAGGATGGGCGAGGCAAAGAAGTTGGCCACCCCGAAGCTGAGCGCCACCGCGCCGAACCAGAAGGTCTGCTCGGTGGTGTTGCTGGTGAAGGTGCCCACCAGCGGCGGCAACACCGGCACGATCAAGCCGATGGCGATCATGTCGATCAGCACCGTCAGCAGGATGAAGGCCATGGCCGGCTCGCGCCGGCCGGCAGGCAGATCGCTCAAGCTCACTCAGCCCGGTAATTCGGGGCTTCCTTGGTGATCTGCACGTCGTGCACATGGCTCTCGCGGATGCCCGACGAGGTGATCTCGACGAACTGCGACTTGCGCTGCATCTCGTCGATGCTGGCACAGCCGCAGTAGTGCATGGACGCCCTCAGGCCGCCGGCCATCTGGAAGATGATGCCCACCACCGAGCCCTTGTAGGGGACCTGGCCCTCGATGCCCTCGGGCACCAGCTTGGCACTGTTGCCCTGGGCGCTGCCGCCCTCCTGGAAGTAGCGGTCGGCCGAGCCCTGCTGCATCGCGCCGATCGAGCCCATGCCGCGGTAGCTCTTGTAGCTGCGGCCCTGGTACAGGATGACCTCGCCGGGGGCTTCTTCGGTGCCGGCAAAGGCGCCGCCCATCATCACGCTGTCGGCGCCGGCGGCAATCGCCTTGGCCAGATCGCCCGAATAGCGCACGCCGCCGTCGGCGATCAGCGGCACGCCGCTGCCGGCCAAGGCCTTGGCCACCAGGTCGATGGCCATGATCTGCGGCACGCCCACGCCGGTGACGATGCGGGTGGTGCAGATCGAACCCGGGCCTATGCCCACCTTGACCGCATCGGCGCCGGCCTCGGCCAGCGCCAGCGCGGCCTCGCCGGTGGCGATATTGCCGCCGATCACGTCCACCTGAGGGAAATGGCGCTTGACCCAGCGTACCCGGTCGATCACGCCGGCCGAATGGCCATGTGCGGTATCGACCACCAGCACGTCGACACCGGCCTTGACCAGACGTTCCACCCGCTCCTCGGTGCCGTCGCCCACCCCGACTGCGGCACCCACCCGCAACTTGCCCAGCGTGTCTCGCGCCGCGTTCGGAAAGTTGGTCTGCTTGGTGATGTCCTTGACGGTCATCAGGCCACGCAGCTCGAAGGCATCGTTGACCACCAGCACCCGCTCCAGCTTGTGCTGGTGCATCAAGGCCTTGCCGTCTTCGATGGTGGCTGATTCAGGCACCACCACCAGTTTGTTGCGCGGCGTCATGATCATGCGTACCGGCAGGTCCAGCCGGGTCTCGAAGCGCAGGTCGCGGCCAGTGACGATGCCCACCACCCGGCCGTTCTCGATCACCGGAAAGCCCGAGATGCCATGCTGGCGCGACAGCGCCATCACCGCATGCACCGGCAGGTCGGGCGACACCGTGATCGGATCGCGCAGCACGCCCGACTCATAGCGCTTGACCCGCGCCACCTCGGCCGCCTGCTGTTGCGGGCTGAGGTTTTTATGCACGATGCCGATACCGCCCTCCTGGGCGATGGCAATCGCCAGGCGCGCCTCGGTCACCGTGTCCATTGCAGCGGACACCAGCGGCAGGTTCAAGCGGATGTTGCGCGACAGCCGGGTCGCCAGAGAGGTGTCGCGGGGCAACACCGAAGAGAAGGCCGGCACCAGCAACACATCGTCGAAGGTGAGCGCTTTGCCTAAAAGGCGCATCGGAAGGCTCCAAACGCAAAACAGAATTATACGGACTGGCCTGAAACCGCCCGACCCGCGGGCCCGCTGGGTAGACTGCAGAACCTTGCCATGCTGGAGCGTCCCACTTGAGCCACCCTGACCTTCGCTGCCTGCTGGCCCTGGCCCTGCTGGCCGGCCTGGCCTGCAACAGCGCCACGGCGCAGTACCGCTGGAAGGACGCCCAGGGCCAGGTGCATGCCAGCGATCTGCCGCCCCCGCGAGACATTCCCGAGAGAAACATCCTGCAGCAACCGCCGCCGGCTGCCCGGCCCGGTGCTGCAGGGGCTGCACCGGCCAGCAGCCCGGCCTTGCGCGACCGGCCCCCCGCCGCGACGGCGGCCCCGGTCACACGCGATGCCAACGCGGCCACAGATCCCGAACTGGAGGCCCGCCGCAAGCGTGCCGAAGCCGAGGCGCGGCAGCGCAAAGGCGCCGAGGCTGACCGCCAGGCCGCGCTGCGGGCCGAGAACTGCCGTCGCGCCCGCGACCATCTGGCCAGCCTGAGCAGCGGCCAGCGGCTGGTGCGCCTGAACGCCCAAGGCGAGCGCGAGCTTGTCAGCGACGCGCAGCGCAGTGATGAAATCGCCCAATCTCGCCGGGTGATCGACAGCGATTGCCGCTGACCGGTGCGATCAGGGCCTGTGCTGCCGGCGCGGTGCGCGTCGGGCCGGGGTCAGGCCCTCGCGCTGCAGGCGATGGCGCCTGGCCTCCATCGGGTCCATCTGCAGCGGGCGCAAGAGTTCCAGGCGGTCCTGGTCCTGCAGGACCTGGTCCGGGCCGCACAGGCGGCCCCACAGCCCGATGTGCCGGCCCGGCCCGGCCGCTGCCAGGCCGCGGCGCAGCAAAGCGCTTGCCTGCACCGCGTCGCGCAGCGTGGCGCCCTCAGGCAGGTGCAGCGATTCGATCTCCAGCGCATGGGGCGCGGCGGCATGGACCACCCGGACAAGGATGACGGGCCGGTCAGCGTGGGCCATAGACCTGCTCGGCGCGCAGCACGAAGCGGTCGACGAAGGTGTTGGCCACCCGGTCGAAGACCGGGCTGAGCACGGTTTCCAGTGCCTGGCTCGAAAAGGCATAGCGCAGTTCGAACTCCACCCGGCAGGCCGCCGCCCCCGCCGCACCGATGGCCACGAAACGCCAGGTGCCATCCAGTTCCGAGAAAGGCCCGTCCACCAGCGACACCAGCACCGCCTGCTCCGGCGTGTGGTGGTTGCGGGTGGTGAAGGCGTGCCGGAGGCCCGCGTAATGAAGGTGCAGGCGGGCGGTCATGCCGTCGGCGGACTGGCCCAGCACCTCAGCTTTCTCGCACCAAGGCAAAAAGGCCGGGTAGGCCTCGACCGCCGTGACCAGCGCGTACATCTCGGGGGCCGAGTACCAGAGCAGGACTGATTTTTTGACATGCTTCATACAATGCACTTAATTCTAGGCGTCGCCCGTCGCACCCTGCGGCCCCCTGCCGCCCACCGGCCCCCATGTCGCTGCCCAAGCCTGTCAGAACCAGCCCGCCCAAGGACGCCGCCAAGGTTGCCCCCAAGGACCTTCCTGCGTCAGCGCCGATTGCCGATAACCGCCGCGCCCGCTACGACTATCACATCGAAGAGCGCCACGAGGCCGGCATGGTGCTCGACGGCTGGGAAATCAAGGCCATTCGCGCCGGCCAGGTGCAGCTGACCGACGGCTATGTGGTGATCAAGACCGGCGAGCTGTTTCTGATCGGCTGCCGCATCAATGCGCTGAATTCGGCGTCCACCCATGTCAACCCCGAAGCCGACCGCACCAAGAAGCTGCTGATGCACAAACAGGAGATTCGCCGCCTGATCGGCAAGGTGGAGCAGCGCGGTTTCACGCTGGTGCCGCTGAACCTGCATTACAAGGGCGGTCGGGTGAAGGTGGACATTGCCCTGGCCAAGGGCAAGGCCGAGCACGACAAGCGCAACACCACCAAGGACCGTGAGTGGGAACGCGAACGTGGCCGGTTGATGCGGCACAAGGTCACATCGAGCTCATAGAGCCGAGGCACGCCTCCAGCCGTGCGGACGCCAGCCACAATGGCACCTATGGCGCAAATTCCGCTCAACCATCAACCCTTGTTCAGCCGGCGCGTTCTTGACAGGAACCTCTTGGTTTCGCCGGTCCCGGAGGCGCACCAGCAGCTGCTGAGCGACTGGGCCAAGGCCATCCGCGACGGCTCGCTGCGTCATCGCAGCGAGCAGCAAATCCGCAGCCCGTTCATTGAGAAGTTCTTCGTCAAGTTGCTGGGCTATCGTCCCTTTGGCAGCGGCAGCGCGGAGTACACGGTCAGCGAAGAGGCGCGAACCGGCGCCGGCTCGGCTGACTTGGCGCTGGGGCACTTTGGCCCGACCATGCACAAGGTCGTGGCACCGGTCGAACTGAAGGGTGCGAATACGCCCAACCTCGACATCAGCCTGCCAGGCCGGCACAAGTCACCCGTGCAACAGGTGTGGGAATACGCGATGGACACGCCGCACGCCAAGTTTCTGGTGCTGTCCAACATGCTGGAAGTCCGGCTGTATGCGGTGGGCTATACGCGGCGTGTCTATGAAAGATTTGATCTGCTCGAATTGGCTGACGATCCGGCTCAGTACCACCGGTTCATGCGAGTGCTCGGCGCGGATCAGCTGCTTGGCGGATTCACGGCAAAGCTGCTGGACGAGTCCGTTCGTCGCGAGCAAGAGATCACCCGAGCGCTCTACGTCGACTACAAGCGCTGGCGCATCCAATTGATCACCACGCTCGCTCATGCAAACGGCATGGGACCAGGCACCTTGATTGCGCCTTCGCAAAAGCTGCTGGACCGCGTACTGTTCGTGGCCTTCGCGCAGCAGCGTGCTCTATTGCCACCGAACACGCTGCAGGATGTTCACAGCGGTGGCAGTGCCTGGGCGCCGCAACCCAGGTACGAGAACTACAAAGGCCTGTTCCGGGCGGTGGACAAGGGCTTGCCGGCCAAGCAGATACCGCCCTACAACGGTGGCCTGTTCGCACATGATCCGCTGCTGGATGGCGAGTTGCGCGTGCCCGAT